>JAFQOC010000463.1 GCA_017420845.1 Clostridia bacterium | reverse complement strand
TTCTGGTTTCCCCTCCTCTGCGCTTTGACATTCTGGAGGAGATTGAGAAGCGTCTTCCCGGCTTCCCCATCGTTCTCCACGGCGCATCCTCCGTACCTCAGGAGTTCGTCGCCGAGATCAACAAGTACGGCGGCCAGATGCCCGACGCCGTGGGCATCCCCGAGGAGCAGCTCCGCAAGGCCGCTTCCATGGCTGTCTGCAAGATCAACATCGACTCGGATATCCGCATGGCCATGACTGCCGCTCTCCGCCGCACCTTCGTGGAGAAGCCCTCGGTCTTTGATCCCCGCGACTATCTGGGCGCAGGCCGCGCCGCCATCAAGGAGATGGTCAAGCACAAGATCGTAAACGTCTTGGGTTCGGATAATACCCTGTAATATAGTTACAAGATACGGAGATACAAGATACAAGATACATCCCATGTG
Organism: Clostridia bacterium; assembly: GCA_017420845.1. Lineage (GTDB taxonomy): Bacteria > Bacillota > Clostridia > Oscillospirales > CAG-272 > CAMEON01. The sequence goes on along the minus strand of JAFQOC010000463.1, from coordinate 5,562 downwards.
TTTTGCTGTCTTTGTGTCTTCGTATCTTTGTATCTTGTATCGGCCGAGCTTGCTCGGCGTGTATCTACACCACATAACGGAGCAAAAACATGTACTATTCCAAGCACTACACCACCAAATGGCACGACACCGACGGTGACGGGGTCATGCGACCCTCGGCGCTTCTGGTCTATATGCAGGAGACCGCCAACCTTCAATGCCGGGAGTACGGCATGGATCTCACCGACCTCCACCACGTCGAGGGAAAGGGCTTTCTGCTCTCCCGCATCATGGTGAAGATCTTCGCCCCCCTACACGCATACGAGGCTATTGAGGTCCGCACTTGGTGCATCGATAACAAAAGCTACGATTTCATCCGTTGCTTCGCGGTGTACAAGGGTGAGGAGATGATGGCTCTGGCCGTGTCCCATTGGGCGCTGGTGGATGTTCACGAGAAGAAGTTGATCCGAACCACGGATTTCCGCCGCGACTTTCCCTTCGGGGATCTCCCTGACGAGTCGATGCTGCCCAAGCGAGTGCGCATTCCCAACTCCACCGAGATGGAAGAGGCAGGCCATCGAACCATCGTCTACAGCGATCTGGACTTCAACCGCCACATGAACAATACCAAGTATCCCGACATGATCTGCGATTTCATTCCCTCCATGGACGGCAGGTGGGTCACCTCCCTCTCCCTGTCCTACCTGCGGGAGGCGGCCTTCGGGGACACGCTGACGGTGTACCGTTCCCCCGTAGAAGGAGAAGCCGAGGGCTACCTCATCCGTACCAAGCGGCCCGACGGACTGGTTTGTCTGGAGGCCGAGATCGGGCTGGCATCCCTATAATATCCAAGCAAAGACCCCTATTTTACACATTGGAGGCTATCATGAACCCATCATCCGGAGTATTTCGCGTTATAGCTATGATCCTTTCCTTCATGACTCTTCTGACCGCCGCCGTATTTCCCACCGTCGCCGCCGAGATCTCCACGGTCTACGTCGAGGACACCTTCGAGCAGTACGGCGTGACGAACGGAAACGTCACCGACAAGTCCATCTCCGCCAGCTATGCGGGGAGTAACAACTACGCCATCGTGAAGGACGGTGCCCTGTCGGGAAACCGCTCCGCTCTGGTTACTGATCACGTAGACTTCCGCTGGTGGGCCATGAGCATCACGGCAGAAAAACTGACCGTGGAATATAAGATCCATATCCCCGCCGCCAGCACTGTGACCTTCACCACCTGTATGACCCTGGACGGAGATAGCTCCACCTCCAACGAGGGACTGGGCGGCGCCATCACCGTCATCAAGGGAAATGGCACCGATCTGGGTATCTATGATCGGGCGGGCTCCCTCATCACGACCTTGGAATACGGAAAGACCTACTCCATGCAGATGAGCTTCGCCGCCCGCTCCGATAGGTTCACCCTGGTCATCAACGGGGAGTCCTACGCCGACGTCCCCCTGTCCTCCCCCCTCTACACCGTCACCGCCTTCCGTCTCAACGCTGCGGCGGGATCCTCCTTCTACTTCGACGATTTCAAGGTATACAGCGCCTCCCGTACGTATCCCCAGAAATATTCCGCCCAGGAGCCGGGCAAGATGATGGAGCTGGACTATCCCGCCTCTTACAAGTCCGAGGGCATCACCCTGTGGCTCAACCGCGCCGGCACCGAGGCGGGGCGGTCGGCTCTGAAGCTGGATATTCTCGTCAAAGAGACCAACAACACCCTGTATCTGCCTTACGACACGGTCAAGGAACAATTCCCCATCAACAGCGAAATTGAGTTTGATCCCATGCTCATTACGTGGGAGGGTATCGACTACATCACCATTCAGGATATCGCCACACTTTGCGAGGGCACCGTCTGGTGGGATGAGGCCGAGCAGATGGTGGTATTCACCGATGGAGAGCGCAAGAGCGACGGCATTCTCCGCAATATAAACGGCCGCTTCTACATGAACGGCCAACCCTACTACGAGATCAGCTTCAACAAGTTCGATATCGCCGCGCAGATCCTCATCAATTATTTCCCCGATAACTTCCGCGACTTCAACATCGGAGAGGATCAGCGGGCCAACGCCGAGCGGGCGCTGAAGGAGCTGTCCGACAACGGCTTTACCTCCATCCGTTTCTTCTCTTACGTGGAGACCTACGACATGATCCACGATCCTACTGAGAGTGAGAAGTACTGGAAGGGCCTGGATGAGCTCTTCGACCTCTGCGATAAGTACGGCATCAAGGTGGTTCCCTCCCTCTGCTGTGGATCGGGGGTCATGACCGCCTGCGAGTATGTGGAGGGTCTGGGCTACGTCTCGGTGGGTGAGGATCGCATTGACCTCATCACGAATCCCGAGAGCAAGTCCCGCGCGTTCCAGAAGCAGTACATCGAAACCTACGTGGGCCGATACAAGGATCGGGACACCATCCTCATGTGGGAAATCAACAACGAAATGAATCTGGAAATGGACGTGGGTCCCTCCATCGGCAAGGTGACTTACTCCGCCTACCAACTCAGCGAGTTCTACGCCTGGTGTACTGAAATCATCCGTGCGTGCGATCCCGATCGCCTTGTAACCTCAGGCGACAGCGTCCAGCGAAACGCCAACTATCACCTGCTGGCGGCCACCATGGCGGGGCGCGACGCCAACGACTGGACCACTGACTCCTATGCCCAGCGGCTCTACATCAATTATCTTCTGAACGGTCTGGGCGGCATGGACGCCACCTCGGTCCACGCTTACGGTGAGTCCACCGACGATCTGCACATCTCCGAAAACAGACTCAAGACCACCGCCTCCCGTATGTCCCTGTCAGTCATGGTGGATGAAGCGCGGGCGCTGGGTCAGCCCCTCTACGTGGGTGAAGCAGGCACAGGTACCGCCAACGGCAACACCGACATGGTCAACATCCAAAAAACCCTGAACGGCTACGTGGAGCTGGGTCTTCAGCTGGTCCATTGGTGGAGCTACGACACCTGCCGTCAGGATTCCTTCAATGATGACAGCACCTGGAACATGAACATGACCGACTTTTCCGAGTCGGTGGCTCTCCTGAAGACCGCCAACGAGACGCTGAAGACCAAGTGGCTGGTCAACCGCGCCGACGAGGACGTGGTGGTAACCGACACGGGGGACACGGCAGATACTCTGCCCACAAACACCTTGCCCACCGACACCGATACCCAAACTCCCAACGCCCCCGCTGACACCACCGCCGAGCAGGCAGGCTCCGACACAACCTCCAAGGATGAGGGAACCGATACCGGTAAGCCCTCCGGCGGTTGCCGCTCCGCTATCGCCCCGACCTTGCTGTTCCCCGTAACGGCTCTTGCAGCGTGGGTACTGGGTCGAAAAAAGCGGGAGGACTGATTTCTTCGGCTTCCCAAAATCAAAAAACACGCCCCATCCGTCTTCTGACGAATGGGGCGTATGCTTTTGGGATCAATTGTCACCGTAGAGCTTGTCCAAATTGTAAAACTCACGGGTCTCACGGGTGAAGACGTGGACCATAATGTGGGCGTAGTCCAGCACCATCCAGGTGTTGCCGTCGCGGCCCTCGGTGTGCAGGGGGTCAATACCGCGGCGACCCATCTCATACTCCACCTCACCGCCCAGGGTGTTCACGTGGGTATTGGAGGTACCGGTGGCCAGCACCATGTAGTCGCAAATATCGGTCTTGCCGTTCATATTGATGATCTTGATCTCACGGCCTCGCTTGTTATCCAGAAACAGGGCGATGGCCTCAGCCAGCTCGGCGGGAGTCGCATCAGTCAAAGGAGCGGGGACGGTATCGGGGGTCTCCAGCTCGGCGGCGATGCGGGTTTTCAGCTCAGTCATAGACATAATTTTGCTTTCCTTTCTATTTTGATGGGATGGAACGGATCAGCGTCGGCCGTTCAGCTCGACCAGAACCAGCTCATTGCGAGCCAGCGCAGTATCGGCGCTGATGATGGCGCCCTCCGAAAGCAGGGCTCTCATGGTCATGTCGAAGGACATAATGAGGGTGCGGCGCAAGTGAATAAGTCTGTCCTCCACGGTCATTCTCTCGGGACTGCCGTCCCAAAAATAGGAGCGCAGACGGACGCAGTCGGGGAAAATGCGGGACTCGTCGATATAGTCAGCCAGATACAAAAGCTGTTCGGTCAAGGTCATGCCCTCCCGCCCCGTGGTGTGCCAGCGGACAGCGCTCACCACCGTTTCACAGTTGAAGACAGGATAGTTGTCAGGGATGAGCAGGGCGGCGGTGCGGGCATGGAAGGTCTTATGGGCGTATTCCTCGCCCTTCCTGAGCGGTTGTCCCGCCGCGGCGAGAAGCGCCATGTGCGTTCTCACATCATACTCCTTCGTAATATCGTGGAGCAGAGCGGCAGCTCGAAGAGCGGGGATCTCATCGGGGCAGTAGAGCGTAGCCAGACGGGTCACCATATCCTCCACGGCGGCGGTATGATGGAATCGCTTGGGGCTCATTTCGCCCATGACCGATTCCCGCAGTGCGGCAAGCTCGGCCTCTCCAAAAGTGTATCTGCTTGGATTCATATCGGTATTTCCTTTTCTTGGCGGCTGTATCGGTTTCAGGTATTGCGATAGAGCCCCTGCTCATAGATGTAAGTAGCCACGGCGGCGGGAACGGCTCCCTCAATGGGAAAGCCCTCGGCCACGGCACGACGGACGTCGGTGGAGGACAGCTCGATGGTGGGGGTGACAATACGGCGCACCACCTTGCCGTAGGTCTGTTGGTAGGATGCGATCTTCTCCACGATAGCGCCGTCCAGCTCTCCGTCACTTTCACGACGGACGTAGACAGGGTAACAGAGCCGGAAAATCTCATCAGGCTCACGCCAGGTGTCCAAAGTCAAGAGCATATCGGTGCCCATAAGCAAAAACAGACGCCCTTCGGGGTCGTAGAGCTCACGGAGGGTGTCCACCGTGTAGCTTCTCCCCTCCCGTTTGATCTCCAGATCACTGACGATGACCCCCTCCATCCCCTCAAAGGCCAGACGACACATTTCCAGTCGATCGGCAGAGGTGGCGTCTCCCTTCATGATCTTATGAGGGGATATGCCCGTGGGAATGACGTACAGGATATCCAACCACATCTGCTCCATAAATGCCTTGGCGGCGGCTATATGGCCGTTGTGAATGGGGGAAAAGGTGCCCCCGTAAATACCGACCCGCATTACAGCTCAATATGGCGCTTCCCATTCAGGGAACGGCGGTACAAAATGATTTTGCGGCCAATGACGCCCACTACAGCGGCGTTCAGGGCCTCGGCAATGCCCTCGGCGGCCTCGCGGGGAGTGTACTCGGAGGTCTCCAGCACAGAAATCTTGATCAGTTCACGGGCTTCCAACGCGTCGTCAATACCGATCAGGAAATTCTCGGTGACACCGCCCTTACCGATCTGAGTCACGGGAGACATGGTAGAGGCCAGAGAGCGGAGCTTGGCACGCTGGCCGGATGTCAGCACAGGAGCTGTGGGGTAGATTCTTTCGTTATTCATGTTTTTCTCCAAAAATGTGGTTGAGATATGTTCAAATTTGGGTTTATCGGTCTGTTGGGTAGCAGCTATGTAGGGGGTG
>JAFQOC010000462.1 GCA_017420845.1 Clostridia bacterium | reverse complement strand
GTTGAAGCCCGCCAGAGAGTCGATGTGGGTCTCGATGGAGAGGAACTGGGTGGTGGCCATGAGTCCCTGCAGCTCGGCGAACTTCGCGATGATGAAGTGCTTGCCGATATCGTCCTCGGGCTGACCGTTGAATACGTAGGTGCCCTGGGCGTTGTAGAGGGCGCTGACCTTCTCGGACATATCCACCAGCGCGTCCAGCTTGCCCTTGTTGTAGGCCATGTAGCCGGTCTCGTCGCGGGAGACCAGATGGATATCCGAGGCCACGCAGTAGGCGTCCACGCTGATACAGCTGCCCGTGATGAAGCCGTAGAAATCGTCACGGCTCTCTTTGCCGTCACCGTCGGAGTCCACCCACGCGTCGGCGGCCAGCTGATACTGGTAGTCCAGCGTCCAGTCGCCGTTCTCCACGGTCTCGTAGAGATCGGGGATCTTGCGGTCATGGAACTGATCGCGGTTGAAGATGGTGAGGTAGGTCAGGCGGAACAGGGACAGAGCGGCGGGAGAGGTGGCAAGGAACTGCTTATTCTCCGAGGTAAAGGTCACGATGTTGTTGTAATCCTGCGACCAGTAGTGCTTGGTGGTATCCACGTACTCGTTGGCGTTCAGGTTGAGGTAGCAGCCTGCGATAGCGGGGGCGATGGCGCAGTAGGTACCGATGACAAAGATATCCAGGGTGTGATCGCCGCCTCGGACAGCGGTCTGGATGGCGGCCTGTGCCAAGGCATCGGTGGTCTGGTCCACAAAGGCCAGCTCGACACCCAGCTGATTCTCCACAGCCACATTGCGCTCGTACACCGCGTCGGAAATGGTGCCGTGACCCAGCTCCTCGCTGATGAGTTCGTCGTCGCGGCCGGCGACCTTGACGTACATAATGTTGATCTCTTCGCCGTCATAGTTCAGATCGGTGGGGAGATCGCAGACATAGCGCATATCCTCGGTATCCTCCTCGACAGCGCCTTGGGTAGTAACGGCGGGATCCGTGGGATCGTCCACGGTGGTGCCGCAGGCAACCATGGAAAGCAGCATGAGGGCGGCCAGGGTCATGGCCAACAGTTTCGTAAGAGAAGCTCGCATAGATGTCTACCTCCAAAAATAAGAGTACATTCTATTATAACACACGGGGTGGGGTTTGTCAATGCGCGGGAACGTAGAAAAAAAACGCCTCCCATGCAACAGAATGCACATGGGAGGCGGTGGATCAGCTCAGGATCAGCGTACCGAAATACTCGGGGCGGTGGAAGTCGGGCTTCTCGGTGCCAACGGGGCTCCACATACCGTAGTGGGGGATGGGGGTCTCGTCGCCGCACTTGTAGAAGTTGCCGCGGAAGGTGTAGCCTCTTGCGAAGGGAATGGTCTCCACGCCAAGGATCTTACAGAGAAGAGCCGTGGGGATGGCGGCGGTCACCTGCCAGCAGCCGTCCAAAATTTCACCCTTCACGTCGAAGATCTCCCCGTCCGACAGCTCGGCGATGGGGGTGCGGGCGTGGCGGTCGGCGCCGATGCAGGACAGGAGAGTGCCCTTGGGGTTCATCTCCATGTTGATATAACGGCCGTCACCCAGCCAGTCACAGAAGAACTCCATACAGGAGTCGGTGTAGACGGGCTCGTTGTACT
>JAFQOC010000461.1 GCA_017420845.1 Clostridia bacterium | reverse complement strand
TTTCACCCACCGAAGGTGGATTTCTCCCGCAGGCGGCGGATTAAGTTGAAAAAAGCCAAGTCTTACGACTTGGCTTGTTTCTGGTGGGGGATGGTGGATTCGGACCACCGAAGTCAGTGACAACAGATTTACAGTCTGCCCCCTTTGGCCGCTCGGGAAATCCCCCATATGGAGCTGGTGAACGGAGTCGAACCATCAACCGCCTGATTACAAATCAGGTGCTCTGCCATTGAGCCACACCAGCAGTTGCGAAATACGTTCATCAGCGGAACGACGATATTATAGCACAACGCGGGGGATTTGTCAATAGGTTTTTGAAAAAAAGATAAAATATTTTTCGACCTTTTTCAAGGAACGGAAAAGGTCATTGACAATAAAGGGAATGTGTGCTATAATGGAATCAGCATAAAAAAGGGGGTTCTCCATGAATAATTCGATTCTGATTGCGCTGCCACTTGCCCTGTTCGTGATTGTTTCGGGTGTGATCGCCATGCTGAAGGCTCGGAAGAGAAGCTGGATCATGGCTGTGGTGCGGTTGGCCATCACCGTGGTAACCGCCGCGGTGGCTTTACCCCTGACGTCTGTGGGAGTATCAGCCGGTGCCGACGCGGCCTACGATCTGCTGATCCCTTATTTGCCCGAGGATATCATGGCATTTTTGAACGAGGTGCCTGTGGGAGCAGAGGGTCTGCGCGTACTGGCCGGCTTAATTCTGGCTCCCTTCGTGTACCTGCTGGTTTTCATCATTCTCCGCTGGATCCTGTACGTCATTGCCTGGATCGTGGAGAAGTGCGTGCCGCTTATGCGCCGACGGAATCGCCGCTACGTCTCCCTCCCGGTGGGGGCTCTGAACGGCATGATCTTTGCCATGGTGACCCTGATCCCCGTCTGTGGCTTTATGATGCTGGGTACCCATATGTTCCGTACCTTCCTGGAAACGGATATCGCCCAATCGGGTATGGTCAGGGAGATCCTGGAGCCATTGGGTATGACCGAGGAGGACCTGGACGGAGCCATTGCGGATATCGAGGAAAACTTTGTTGTGGTGGCTGTGTACGAGACCGTGGGCAAGCCCGTGTTCACGAATCTGACTACCGCTACGCTGGACGTATCCGAGACCCACGGCACCGAGGTGAAAATCAACCTGGAATCCGAGCTTTGCGGACTTCTGAAGACGGCGGGCTACGCCATGGAGGTTATGGAATCCTTTGAAAAGGAAGACTATACCGCCGAGGACAAGGAGCTTTTGTTTGCCATGGCCGACACATTCTTTGAGTCGGATTGGGTGAGAATGCTGTCCGCCGATACCCTGGCCGCCATGGCCGGTGATTGGCTGGAGGGCAAGGATTTTGCCGGCATGGAGCGCCCCTCCCCGGACGCTAATCTGGACCCCACGCTGAATCGGATTCTGGAGCTGTTGGCCGCTGAGACGAGCGTAACCTTGGAACAGGACATCCACGACGTTCTGGACGTGGTGGGCGATCTGCTCGTCCACGATCTGTTGGGTGGGAATACCGATTACGACGTTATGGTTCAGCGTATGGGGCAGAGCGGACTGCTGACCACCGTGCTGAGCAAGCTGGAGACCAATCCCCGCATGGCTCCCTTGGCGGCCGAGCTCAAGGCGCTGGCCATCCGTCTGGTGACGAATATGCTGGGTGTGGATCAGCTGAAGAACGGCGAGTACAGCGAGATGATGACGAGCGTGGCGGGGACGCTGACCAACTCCCTGAGCATGAGCCGGGAGGAGCGTGACGCTCTGGTGCTGGATTCTATCCGGAACAATTTCGGCGATCAGGGCTTTGACGTGCCCGACGATGTGGCGCTCCAGATGGCCAACCAGATGATTGACGAGCTGGGCGAGGACGGTGAGATCTCCTCCGACGAGCTGACCAATTACCTGATCAATCACGTGGACGAGGGCTTCGAATACATACCTGAGGAGCTCCCCGAGGGACTCCCCGACGTGGTTGGTTGATCCCTTCTGCATCCGCGCGGGTGGCTCGCCTTGGGTGAGCCACCCGTTTCTGATTCTATACCGATTATCGAACCGTTTTGACTCGAAAAGGAGGTATATTTTGGGGAAAACATCAAACAGTGAACCCATAACCCTGCCTGTAACCGAGATCCAGCGCTTTTGTATGCGCGACGGTCCCGGGGTGCGGACGGTGGTGTTTTTCAAGGGGTGTCCCCTGCGGTGCGCGTGGTGTCACAACCCCGAGGCGCAAAGGGGAGGGCAGGAGATCCTGTTTTACGAGTCCCGATGCATCTATTGCGGCGCCTGCGTATCTGCCTGCCCTACGGGGGCTCACAGTCTCCATCCCGAGCGGGTATTTGACCGCGCCAAGTGTGTAGCCTGCGGCCGATGCGCCGACGTGTGCTGCACCGAGGCCTTGAAGACGGCCAAGCGGGATATGACGGTGGAGGAGATCCTGCGGATTGTTTTGCGGGACAAGTCCTTCTACGGAGAAGTGGGGGGCATTACCCTGTCCGGGGGCGAGCCCATGAACCACCCCGCGGGGGTGCTGACTCTGCTGGGAGCCGCCAAGGACGCGGGGATTACCACCGCGTTGGAGACCTGCGGGGAATTTCCCTACGCCTTTGTGCCCCTGCTGGCCAAGGTGACGGATCTGTTTCTCTGGGACGTGAAGGACACCGACGACGAGCGGCACAAAACCTATACGGGGGTATCCAACCGCCGCATTCTGGACAATCTGAAACTCTGCGACCGTGTGGGAGGAAAGACCCGTCTGCGTTGCATACTGGTGGCGGGGGTCAACACGGTGGAGAGCCACTACGAGGCCTTGGCAGAGCTGGCCCTGAGCCTTTCCCATTGTGAGGGAGTGGAATTTCTCCCCTACCACGCTTACGCTGGCTCCAAGATGCTCCCGCTGGGAATGGCGGATAACGGACGGGTGGAGTGGATCCCCTCGGACCGGGTCGTAGAGGAGGCCAAGGCCTACCTCGCGGCACGGGGCGTGACCGTGATCGGGTGACGTATGAATAGGAAAAGAGGCTTTCTCGCGGGAGAAAGCCTCTTTTGGGTGTATGGGACGGGGACGCGGTCATTCATTCTCGTCGATCTTTGTCTGCAGGGCTTCCAGCTCGCTTTTGAGGTCCTCGACCTCATCCAGGGCCTCCTCGGCTGTGCTCCGCGCGTCCTCCAGCTCTCCCTCCAGGTCGGCGACGGCGGTCTCCAGCCTGGCGATCTTTTCCTCCAGGCTGCTCATGAAGCCGCTGAGCTTGACTTTTGGGGTGCCCTCCAGCAGCTCGATCCGAGCGATCTCAAAGGAGGCGCCTTGGTTCTCGATGGGGTCGAGGCGCAGGCCCGTGAGGGTGCCGTGCCAGAAGCCGCTTATGGAGGTGTCGATGTAGACGTCCTGCATTTGGTCGGTGGCCAGGTAGTGGACGCTGAATTTGCGTTGCTCGGTGTAGTCGTCACAGCCCTCGGTCTTGAAGTAGAGCTTCATCTCGGCGTTGCAATTGATGTTGCAGGAGGTGCGGTAGGTGCCTCGGTGGCGGTCGAAGAGGGAGGTCTTCAGGCGGAGGTGGATGTAGCGGACCTTGCTTACGTCGATGGAGAGGCCGTCCCGTATCAGCATGGGGTCGTAGACCTGCCTTACGATCTTGGCGGGAACCGAGACCAAGGACAGCTTACCTGCGGGGGATTCGGTATACACCACGTTTTTGAGGAAAAGATGGGGCGTGGTGATATTCTCAATTGGATCATGATTGTCAAGGATGGCAAACTTATCGGTGAGCAGAGGGGTAAGATCGGCTACCAGCTCGCCTTCGTCGGTCATGAGGCGGACAGAATCCACGGTGGTGGTGCCGTCGCCGTAGTCGAAGGGGTCGATACGCAGGCCTGTCAGGGTGCCGCGGAGCAACGGATTGTTGATGAGCAGGTCGATGCCGATCCAGTTGCCGTTGATACAACCGCACCACGCGGATTTTTGGTTATCCCATTCGGGATTCTCTTCGGTGGTGAAGTAGACCGCCAAGTGATGGTTGCGGGTGTGATTGCTCCCCTTGGTGCATAGGTGAATGAGGACGTGCAGGGGGCCATTGACTGCTACCGAAAGGCCCGCGAAGATGAGCTGAGGATCCACAGCGGCTCCAACGGCTCGCTCTATGGGCGTAGCCTTGCAGACCAGCTCGGAGCCTTGGCGATCGTCCAGAATGCAGAGCCCGTCGGGCTTCCACTTCTT
>JAFQOC010000460.1 GCA_017420845.1 Clostridia bacterium | reverse complement strand
CCTTGATGGCGGGCGGGCCGTGCAGGGGGTTGATGGGGACGATGGACTCCAGATACTCCATCTCGGCCTCGGTGAGGACCTGAGAGGACTGGAACTTGCCGCCGTGTGCGAAGCGGTGGCCGACGGCACCGATCTCGTCCACGCTCTTGATAACGCCCCACTCAGGGTCGGTCAGAAGCTTGAGGACCAGCTCGATGGCCTCGTTATGGGTGGGCATGGGGTAGCTCTCGGCGTAGGTAGCCTGACCGGGACGCTTGTGGGTGATATTACCCGCGGGACCGATCTGCTCGCAGAGACCCTTTGCCAGCACCTTGCGCTCGTCCATGTCGAAGAGCTGATACTTCAGAGACGAGCTACCGGCATTGACAACCAGTATTTTCATGATGACGTGTTCTCCTTCTGATGGATTTTGATAGAAGACAAATCTATTCACCATGTATTATATCAAAATGACGAAAAAATTGCAAGGGTTTTCGAAATATTTTTTGTTTCAAAACTCAACAAACTTTTGCTCCCCTGTTTTTGCGGGTTTCCCCCCTCTCGGGGGACTGACAAAAAATTATCAAAAATTCTGACAAAAAAATAACGAAAACCCACCGAAGCAAAGGCTTTTTCGGTGGGTTTCTCTCATTATTATAGGGGTATAATTGTCGTCCCTGTGTCATACCCCCTTTTTTGGGGGGGTAATGACAGGATTTCAGGGTGGATTTGGGGGGAGGAAAGTGGGTTGTGCAATTTGACGAAACGATGAGACGGGGATTTATGTAATGGTAGAAAAAAATGGAAAATTTACTGCAACAACTCCACTACGATCCGGTTTCGGCCAAATTGATCACGGCTTTCCCCTTGTTGAGCGCGTGGCGATAGGCTTGGTACGCGCCGCCCCGCTCTCGGCAGACGTAGGCGATCACGAGATCGGCCTTCTCGACCATGTAGCGATTTCGGTGCGTGATGGCAAATCTCGGAGGGACACGCTCCAGCTCGGGGTACAGGATGGAATCGTAACGCGCGGCCGCTTCTGTCAGGTGTGTCCGTTGATATTCCACCGATAGATAGGGGGTGACAAAAACGAGCGAGACCTGCGGGTGTGTTTTCTGATATTGGGACGCTACCTCATAGGCCAAGCTGTCAAAGCCGCCATAGCCTCCTAAGTAGAACTCGGCGGGAGTATCGCCCACGTGCTCGGCCAGCAGAGTCAGCATACGGGATTCCAGATCGGGGGTTTTATGAAAATCGGCGTGGCCGCAGAATGTGAGGATCATACGGGATCGGATACCTTCCGCTCGGTGCATTCATCCGGTACGCTCATATCGTTCAGCGCGTACTCACAGCATTGAACAACTAAATTATTCAGTGAAATACCGTTGTTTTGCGCGATCCTTTCTAGCCTCTCTACAAGCTCCGCAGGCAGGCGAAAGGTCTTATTGGTATATTCTTTTCTTTTTATCTGAAACACATGCATCACCCCTTACGGGTATATTTTACATGACATTCCTTTTTTAATAAACACCTTGTTTTTGCACGGGAATGATACAATGCAAATGAAAATGCAAAAATTGGGTGTAAAACGGGCAGAGACCGCTGTGGATCTCTGCCCGAAATGAATATTTACTTCATCGCCTCGGCGACCTTCTCAAAGAGCATGACACGCACGGCTTTGAGGTAGTCGTCGTCGCTGGTGTAGGTAACTACGTCGGTGGTGACCATGGCCACCATCTCGTCGGCGGCCTCGGGGCCAACCAGCTCCTCCAGCATGGTCAGAAGCTGATAGTCCTGAATACCGTTTCGGATGTTCTCCAGACGGTGAGAGGAGATGGGCTCGTAGGAGCCGATCAGAGCGCCGCTGTACATCAGGACGCCGTCACCGTGGGAGGAGGCTCCGATGAGGGGGGTGAGATCGTTCATGGGATCGGAGGTCCAGTAGGTGGAATCCCAGTAGAGCATACCCACCGAGTCGGTCATCTTGCACTGCCAGATGGAGACCAGGGGCTCGGTGCCGTCGCCCAGAGCCAGCCAGTTGGCGTAGGGCTGACCGGGCTCCCAGCAGACGTAGAGCCAGGTCTCGTGACCCTCGCGGGCCAGGGCTGCCATACGCTCGGCAAAGGTGCCGTACTTAGCATCCTGCGCCGCGGAGGTCATGAACTGGGTACCGGCGATGATGGCCTTGTCACGGGGGGTGAAGGCGAAGGGCTTGGTGCACCAGATGTTGACGTAATTCTTCATGAATTCGATCTGGTCCCCGTCCTCCAGGTTCATGTTGGTGAAGAAGGGGGAGATCTGACGGTAGCCGGGGAAGCTCTGGGCCAGGCGGTTGCCCGCGGCGGCCAGATTGTTCAGCAGTCCCGTGTTGGTGGGCTCGTCCACGTAGTAGTAGAAGCCCTTCTTCAGCCAGGTCTCGTTCTGACTCAGAATCTCGTAGGCCTGAGCCTCGTTGTCGCTGATTTTGTTGATGACGAAGGAATTGACGCGGGGATTGTTCAGGTAGTCCACCACGCGGCCGTCGTCCAGACGGTAAGGCATACGGTAGGCGCAGATGCGGTTCTCAAGCAGGAAGTCGTAGTAGATCTTGTAGAGATCCCAGTATTCGTAATCGTTCATGCCTCGGTTCTGGTAGGTGGAGACGATGGCCCAGTCGCCCATGTTGATGGCGGTCCGCAGGGCGGTCTCCTCCGACAGGGAGAATCCGTAGACCAGAACGTGGACGGTGGCGGTCTTGACTACCTTACCGCTATTGGCGTCGGTGACGTTCAGGGTAGCGGAGTAGAGGCCGGCGGGCTGGTCGGTCTCAGCCCAGACCTTGACCACAAAGCCCTGAGACTGACCGCCCTTGACGGTGACGGCACCGTCCACGGGGGGCAGGGCGTCGGGAAGCATCTGGCCGTTGACACCCACGTAGTGCTCGCGGAGGAGCATGGCCTTCAGGGTGTGGCCGCTACCGTCGGTGAAGTCGGACAGGGAGAGGGTAAAGGAGCGGTCAGCCTGGGGAGCCAGGAAGAACTGGCAGTTCTCAATGCTGTTGCCCGCCATGTGGATGACGTAGGTGTTGAGGTCGGTGGCGGTGACGTTGTTCTGATACAGCTTCTCGGTCATGTGATCGAACCAGAGCTTCACAGAGGCATCCTCGTCGGGGGCGGTCAGCTTGTCGTAGTTGACCCCCTCCACGGGCTTCTCAGACAGGTCAGAGCCCTCCCCGGGCTTAGAGAAATCGATATCCATATCGCCGTAGGCCTCCTCCGCGGTCTTGTAGAAATCGACCGCATAAATGTAGACGGATTCACCCTCGCCGCCGGGGGTGGTGAGGAAGTCCATACGGAAGCCGTTGATATTCCCCTTCCAATCGGCGTTTGAGAGATCGAAGATGATCTTCTGCCAGTCCTCGCTCCCCGCGTTGAAGGTAGCGGTGGTCTGGTAGCCGGGGGTGGCGCCCTGAACGGTGCCCGAGTAGTAGAAGAGCTCAAAGGTCTCGGAGGAGCAGTTTTCGGCGCGGATGGTCATGACGATGTACTTGTACTCGTCGGCGCTGAGGGAGCCCAGCTTCATGCTCTTCATGTAGTTGGCGTAATTAAAGGTTACGAAGGGGTCGGAGGCGTTTTGGGTGGTGGTGAGCTTGAGCACCGAGCCGTAGGTGGGATCCATGATGACCTCTGCCTTGCACTGGTTGGGACTGCTGATGACGGCGTTCAGCTTGGGGCGCTTGCCGTCAAAGAAGGTGACGTGGGCAGGGTCGGTGGGCTCGTTGACACGGGTGGCGGGATCCTCGGTGGTCACCTCCTCGGTGGTGATCTCCTCGGTGGGAATCTCTGTGGCTTCCTCGGTGACATCCCCCGTGGGGGCTTCGGTGACGTCAGGCTCGGCGGTGCTGTCTCCTGTGACGGGGGTGGTGGCGACGGTTTCCTCGGGAGTGGTGTCCTCGGTGCCGCCCTCGTTACAGGCCACGAGGAGCAGAGCCAGAAGGGTCGCCAGTACCAGAATCAGGGGCAGCCAGCGGGTCTTGCGGGTGTGTTTCATGGGAACCTCCTTGATATGGGGGATTAGGGGGTGACGGTTGATGATTTATTATAGCATAAAACAGGATATGAGTCAATAGAATTTGAAGAAAAGAGGAGGCGCGGCGCGGAAATCTTCGGATTCACCGTGTTTTTTCAAAATAACAATACGAAAAGAACGGAACGGGAACCGCCCCGCATTGTTCTGCGCGAACAATGCGGGGCGGTTTACCTTTTTTGGCTTAATCGGCGACTTCCTCAAGGGGGATCTTTCCCTTGAACTTCTTGATCTGCTCGCACAGCAGGTCGTAGTAGAAGGTGCCGTGGATCACCGAGGGCTCCAGATCCTTGGACACCTCGGGGGAGGGCTGCTCGCCCTTGGTCCACTCGTTCCAGGAGACCAGGATGACCATACCCGAGCCCAGATCGTTGGCGCGCTGGAACTGCTTTTTGAGGGTCAGACCGTTCTCACGGCCGTAGGCGGGGATGTAGCCGCTGTCACCCTCGGAGCCCTGGGGACGGCTGGCGGCGGTGCAGGTGACGCATTCCACCCGACCGTCCAGGACCGAGTAGGCCTGCAGGCCTCTCTCCTCCCAGCTCCACCACCGGTTACGGCTGGACTTATCCTTCTCGTTGCGCAGCTCGCTCTGCTGACCTACGTAGCCGGTGACCCAACGGATGGTGAAGCGGTCGTCCTTCCATCTGGGACGGGCACCGTACTGGTTGGGGGTAGCGCCGTAGCACATGAGCAGGGGTCTGCCCTCGTACTGGAAGTACATATCGGGGTACTTCTCCACGAAGGAGGAGTAGATCTGATCCACCTTCTTCTGGTGCTTGCCGTTGTTGACGTTCTCGATGCCCGAGTGGCCGGGGCCCGCGAAGATGCAGATCTTGGGGGCGCCCTCGATCTGGGACCAGATCTCAAAGAGCAGCTCGGTGGCGTCCTCGATCATACGGAAGTCGGACAGGGAATCCCGCATGGTGGCGGGGTCGTAGGTGGTGTTGTTGGTCCAGTCCACGAAGACGAAGTCCACACCCGCGTCGCGGAGCAGCTCGGCGTGCTTGGCGATCATCTCGCGGTCGTCGGAATAGTAGTTGCCGTACAGGGGGGTATCCCAGGTGTTCTTGCCCCAGGTGATGATCTTGGTGCAGAGCCAGGTGGAGTAGGCAATACCCACCAGACGGTCCTCATAGGGGGTGGTCTCGTAGACACCCACGCCCAGCTGGTCGATCTCCACGTCATCGTAGTTGTAGATGACGTCCTTGTAGAGCTGATACCGCTCGGCCAGGGCCTGCTTGCGCTCGTCGGTGAGGGCGGCGGCCGAGGCGGTCACGTAGACCGAGGTATCGGCGGGGGTGACGGTGTAGCCCATCCAGCGGGCCAGATAGTCGGCGGAAATCAGGATACTGCCCCCGCGGGAGAGGGTGGTGGGGCAGGCGTAGGTCTTGCCGTTGAGGTCCACCTCTGCGGAATCCACCTTATAGGTCAGGGTGGCGCCGTCACGGGTCAGGGTGGCGGTGGTGCCGTCCTCGGAGATGGCGCACTTGAAGCCGAAGAGGGTAGCGGCGGCCCCCACATCCATGAGGGTCACGCCGTCGTGGAGGGTGATGGGGTAGGTGGACTTGACCTGGGTCTTGTCGCAGAGCAGGTAGGTGTAGCCCTCCTTCAGCTCGGCGCAGATATCGTCGGGCGCGTAGGGGATGACGGTGCCCGCCTCCAGGCTCATGGACTTGGTGGTAGAATCAGCGAAGTGAGACATGGTGCGGACATAGCCCAGGGTGTCTCCGTGGGCAATGCGCTCCAGATCGGGGGTACGGCCCACCTCGGTGCCCTTGGTATCGTAAACGGCGAGGGTGTCCCCCTCCACCACGGCCTTGGCGATGACCGCGCCGTTGACGTAGCACTGGATGGTGGTGCCGTCGTCCTTGAGGGTGACGTTCAGGCCATTCTTCGCGTCGAAGGTGAAGTCGTTGCGGATCAGTTTGGTGAAGCCGTTCCGGACGTGGACGTAGACCGCGCTCTCCGAGAAGGTGAACCACAGGCCGCTGTCAATGTAGAGGTGATCCGAGCGGGTGACGCGGCAGCCCATCATGATGGTGCGGACGTTGTTTTCAGCACCGCGGTTGATAATGGAGGCCTTGGCGGTGTACTCCCCCACAAGGGTGTGGGCAAAGCCCACGCTGTTCCAACCGTCGTCGGTGAGGGTCAGACCGTCCCCGTCCACCACGTAGTCCTTGTTGGAGGTGAAGACCAGCTTGTTGTCAGTCTTCAGCTGGCTGTAGGAGTAATCGGCGAAGTTGTAATTGAGATTGAGACGGTCATCGGTGCCGGCCATAAGGGTAGTCAGCCCGATATCCTCATAGGCGGGAACCTCGATCTCAATGGGAGGCTCGGTCTCGGGCTCGGGCTCGGTGATCTCCTCGGTGGGTGCCTCGGTGGGCGCATCGGTGGGGGCGTCGGTAGCGGGAGGGGTGACGGTGGTGTCGCCCTCCGTGTCGGTGGTGTCGCCGCCCGTACAGGCAATGGCGGACAGGAGCATGAGAGCGGCCAGAATCAAAGACAGGATTCGTTTCATTCGTTTCATCGCTCAGGGATTGAGCATCCTCCTTTTGGTTTTTGTGAGTTTGTATATCGCTATTGCTTACTCCCCTGTGTCAGCGCCGCACGACGGTAGGTTCCCTCCGTTTTGGCGCATTCTGCGGCCCAAAGCCGGGCCATATATTCGTAAACGGCCATGGGAATGTCGGGGGTTCCCGCCGCCATGGTGGGCCACAGCGCGTCCCCCGCCACCTTGGGATCGGTACAGGCGGTATCGTTGCGCCAGGCATCCCGTTCTTCCTTGTTGCGCAGATTGGGAATGGTCATCGGAATGCCGCCTGCCAGGATGGAACGATAGGCAAACAGACCGGGCAGGAACATATCCAACGCCTCGTAGACGTCGATGGTATCGGCGCTCTCATCGCCAAGTATTTTTTTGATGAAGAAATACATGGAGTAGAAATCCGAGCCGCCGTGGCCAAAGCCCTCTGCTTTGTCACTCATGCCCTGATCGGGATGATAGGAGCGCAGGGAGGCTGTTTCATAACCGCCGTCGTACTCGTCCTTGTTGACGTAGATTTTGGCGATATGTCCGTCCATGGCGTCCTCGCGTCCGCATTCCATGCGTCCCTTGGAGCCGTACATGGTGTACCAGATGGAGTTCTTGTAGAGATTGCCATGGATAGACTTAACGATGCCGCCGTTTTCCAGCGTCACCATTTCGATGCCGAACTGCCCGCATTTCCGTCCTGTTCTCAGGCCGCGGGCGTTTCTGGTGCCCTCAAAGCCCACGACGGACACGGGCCGAAGACCCGTGACGTGGATGATGGGGCCCAGGGAGTGGGTGCAGTAGAAGGTGGCGTAGCCGCCGTTACGCCAGTGGTCGGGCTCGCCGTAGGTGATGGAGGGCCAGATGGCCTCGCAGTTGTGGATGTATTCTCCCTCACCGTACTCAAATTCACCGATTTCACCGTTGGTATACAGCTTCTTCATTTCGTAGGTGGCGGGCATATAGCAGTAATTCTCGCCGTAAGCGTAGACAAGGCCGCTTTCCTCCACAGCCTCCACCAGCTCTACGGCTTCCTTCATGTTCTGGACGGGAAGCACCTCGGAGAAAACGTGCAAGCCCTTTTTCAGGCAACGGATGGCAAAGGGGGCGTGCTCGTTGGCGTAGTTGGCCAGCACCACGGCGTCCATTTCATGCTCGATGAATCCGTCGAAATGATCGTAGAAGGTGACGTTTAGCCCCTCCGCCGCCTCTCTTTGTGCATGCAACGCCTCGGGATTTTTGTCGCAGATGGCCACCACCTCGGCGTGATCGGCTCGCTTGCAGTAGTTGATCATACTGGTGCCGCGGTAGGCACCCAGGACTCCGATGCGAACTTTTCTCATAACGGGATTCCTTTCTGCGCGTACGGATGGGGATCAACGGCTACACGGTATCGGGCTACACGTGGCTCATACAGGTACCATTGTACTTATTATAACATAGCGGACAAGTGAAGTACAATGATAAATTCCACGAGTTTGTGGAATTTCGTCAGGTAAGAGTTGACATCGGACCATGAGTATGGTATACTTACGTCATACGGAATACAAGGAGGCTTGTACCATGGCTGAGCAAAACGTTTGCCGATACGTCCCGCGGGAGATCAACGAGCATAGCATCCATACGGTGAATTTCGTTTTGGAGACCGAGCGGCAGACCTACAGCGGATTGCATCCGAAGGCTCTCTACACCATGTATCTGGTCATCCAAGGCCAGGGGAGACTCCACACCCAAGGGGCGGTGCGGGAGCTGCGGGAAGGGAACCTGTTTTTCTCTTTCCCGGCAGAGCCCTTTGCCATTGAATCGGTGGACTCCTTCCAATACATGTACATCAGCTTTCTCGGCGCTCGGGGAAATCAACTGATGGAAAAGCTGGGAGTATCTCCCCGAGCCTTCTTCTTTACGGATTGCGCGGATGTCATCCCCGTTTGGATGCAGGGGATCCAGAGTCCTTCGGCGCTTTCGGATATCGCCAGCGAGGCCGTCCTGCTTCATACCTTTGCCTATTTGGGAGGGCGTTTATCGAAATTCACGACTCGGGATCGCCAGGGCATCAATCTGGTTTCGGCCATTCAGAAATACGTGGACGATCATTTTTTTGAGGCTGAGTTCAGCCTGGACATGCTGGGAAAAGAGTTGAAGTACAACAAGAAATATCTGTCCACGGTCTTTAAAAAGCATATGGGGGTGGGCATTGTGGAATATCTCCATTCTGTGCGTATCCAGCACGCCTGCACGATGCTTCATCAAGGCTTTTCCAGCGTCAGTGACGTGGCGTTCCGGTGCGGGTATTCAGACGCGCAGTATTTTTCCAAGGTTTTCAAAAACAGGATGGGTATGTCCCCCCGGGCATACATGGAGAAGGTCCGAATCGAAGCCCACACGGGCAGCGTGGAGCAAAAGCCCTGACGGCACTCGTGTTACGGTATCCCACCCCGGGGTTCCGATTTCCCGTACCGGGAAGCAAAGGAACTTGTCCGAATCGAAAAAAATACTAATTTGCTTTTAAAACCTTGAATTTGTTTTGCCCTCTCACCCGCTTCGCGGGAGCTCTCCCAAAGGGAGAGCCTTGCATAAGCCTCCCCCTTTGGGGGAGGTGGCACGCCCTTGGCGTGACGGAGAGGGCAGACAAGGTTCAAGATTTTAATCGGAAATTAGTATAAAAAGAATCCGAGTCCCCATGATGGAGACCCGGATTTTTTTGAAAGGATTACATGAGCGCACGGTAGAGGGTGGTCAGAATATTTCCATCCTCGATCACGGCGGCGGAGATCACCACCAGACCGTCAGTCGAGACCGTCACGGCCTTACCGGCGGCGGCGATCGCCTCAGCGGGCATGACGTAGGTGATGCCGTAGTGGTCGTAGGTGTCCAGCCCCTCGCAGGAGACGCCGATGACCTCTTCTACAAAGGTCTTGGGCAGGTAGAACTCGTTTCCGCGGCCCAGAAGCACCGCCTTGGTGCTGGAAGCGTCCAGACGAACCTGCTTGCCTGCGGCAAAGGCGTTGTAAGAACCGGCCTTCAGCACGATCATATCCTCGGTCAGGCACTCGGGAAGCTTGACCTCGGTCTGTACGGTGGTGTAGCGGTAGTTGAAGCGGTCGTTGGGGGCGGCGTCGCCCTGATCCAAAAACTGCATGACATCGCCGTCAACCACGGAATTGTCCGCCCATTTGAAATCGAAGGTCTCGCCCAGATTCATGACCGAGCGGGCCACCTTGATCTGCAGGACATTGCCGCGGAGGTCGTATTCTGCCTCGCCCACAGCCGTGAGATCCCACGCGTCGGTGCCGTTGAACTTTTCCACCGACACCTTACCGTCCTTCTGAGAACGGTTGATTACGAAATCGTAGCCGTACCATCCGGTCTCGCCGTTGCAGTCGGCGTCGATGAAGAGATTCATCCAGTTGGTGCCCTCGGGGGCGGTGATATCCGCGGCGCACTCGGCGTAGAAGTAGAGATTGTCGGGATCGGAAGAGACCTTGCAGGTCACGAAATCGTTACGGCCCGAGGTATTGGTGTAGCGGAAATCGCCCACGTAGGAGAAATGATCGCGGTCCACCGTATCCCCCGCGTAGTCGCGGTACTCGGGGCCGACGATATGCCACTGTCCATGGTCGCCTCTGATGTCGATAGCCCACTGCTCAAAGGCGGCCTCCTGGGCGCGGGAGCCCTTGTACTTGCGGATGTTCTGTACCATCTGGTAGTAGTAGTTGTCGTTGTAGCCACCCGTCATGGGCTCGATGTCGCGGGAATACTCGGTGTTGAAGGCGTCCACGTAGTACCACTGATACTTGGGGTTCTTCTCGTCCACCTTGTATTCGCCTGCAATGGTCTGACCCTGAGCGGCATTACCCGAGCCGCCGCCCCAGCGGCCTGCCCACCATTCGTTCCAGCCCGTGATCATGACCAGGGGAGGATTCACCTCCATGGCGTAATCAAAATGCTCCTGGAAGGCCAGACCCAGGCCCGAGGTGGTGTTCATAAGGGCGAAGCCGAAGTCCCAGTTACCCTCATGGGCGGGGATTCCGTTGGCTTTGGTGTAGCTGCGGCCCGCGTTGGTGCCGTTGCTTCCGTTTGCCCAGAAGCCGCTCATGATAATCATCTGCTCCACATCGCCCGAGGGAGACAGGCCGGGCTTCTGGGGATACATATCCGCCCACGCCCAGCGGCCGCGGCCTCTGCGAGAGGTGTACCATTCGTCGTTGGTGAACGCCCAGCTCTGGCGGGCGGTGAAGAAGTCCTTGATCTCGGTAGAAAGATTCTTGCTCAGGGAATCGGGGTAGAAGATCAGAGGCTTGCCGTCCCAGTGGAACCACATATCGGCGTATTTGCCGGTGGAGTAGTAATTATTCCAGAGGAAGGACAGGGAGGCGGAGGCCAGGGAATCGGTGTTTCCGCAATGGAAGCAGATCTGAGGCACCTGATAGCCCTCGGCGCGCATTTGGCTCCAGACGCGGAGGAGAGTCTCCAAGTTCCGCTCGTAGATGATGCCGTTGGTGGCATCCACGAAGATGAAGTCCACCCCCGCCTCAGCCAGCATATAGCCGTGCTTGCGGATGACCCACTCGTCATCGGAGTTGTAGTAGCCGAAGTAAGGCTCGGCCCAGTAGTGGGCGAAGCCCATGGGCCCCTGGGGAATGAGATCCCACACAGCGTCCGCGCCGCCCTCCAGATAGGCCTTGGTGTGGTCGAACAGGGGATTCTGCCCCTGCTCCGTGGCGTTGTGCCACATGAAGTAGAAGATACCCACCTTCTTGTCGGTGGCGGCGGCGGTGTCAGATCCCGTGGGGGTGACCCGTCCCGCGTCGTCGGTAGCCACCCAGGTATCCGAGAAAATGTCACGGGAGTTCAGCATATCGACGGGAACGGTGGTGGTGACCGTGGTGGATCCCGTCACCTTCAGATCCTTGATGGTAACAGATTTTTCCATATGATGTATCCACAGGCGGGAATAGCCGGTTCGGTTCACGGGCTGGGACAGAGGCTCCGTGATGGCGGGCTTCTCGCTTCCTTCCAGATAGAATTCGATCTTATCGTCGTAGATTTTCATGGTAGCCAAGGGGGTCTTTTCGCCATCCTTGTCGTAAAACAGGGAGACGACGTTTTCCATGGGATCATCCTCTACGTATACCAGAACGCCCTTGGAGAAATCCACGGGGCAATCCACCAGGGTGAAGTTGGGCCATGTGCCCGTCCGCATACCGATCTTGTTGTCCTTCATGAGGATCCACACGCGGGCGGACTCATGGTTGGGAGCCGAGCCCGTGTTGTTCAGGCGAAGGCCGAAGTAGGTGGCGTTATAGCCGGCGCCGGCGTCGGAGGAGGTCAGGTGGAACTGATATTTGGCCACCACGTTTTCGTTGAACTTCACGCCGATGTTGACGTTATCCACCGTCTTGGGAAGGAGAGTGATGACGTTTCCTCTCGCGGAGCCCTCGCCGATGGTAAAGATGGCGGAGGATTCCTTGGTGGAGATGAACTCGTACTCCTCGGTGATCACCTTCTCGATCAGGGAGACGTCCTGCTTTTCAAAGGACAGCTCGGTCGAGGCGTAGAAGGGACCTGTCTGGGGCTTGGTGCGGTCCACCTCGGGGACGGAGGGGTCTCCTCCCGAGGTCTCCCCGTCAGTCGGGGCTTCGGTGGGTGCTTCGGCTGACGTGTCACCCGACGTATCGGTACTCTGCGGGGGCTTGGGTGTACAGGCGAAGCACCCCGCCAGCATGACGGCGGCCAACAGGCAGACCGTGAGCTTCTTGAAAAATGCTTTCATATGTGTACCTCCTTGAGGATTGGAATCAATTGCCGTTCTTGTAGAGCTCTTCGTAGTAGATATTGTTCTCCTCCGTGGCTACGGGACGGTAGGCATACATGAAAGGCGCATCACTGTAGCTTACCGGCTCGGTGGAGGGCTGGGAGGACATGATACGATGGTCGGAGCCGTGGTCATAGCGTAGGGTTGAGTTACCGTTGTAGTTTGAGGCCAGCATGAAGGTATGGAGGGGGAAGCCTTGGGCATGGGGACGGACAAATATGATGTCACCGGGCTGAAGGTCTTCCATTCGAGTGATCTTCTTGAAGCCCATCTCCTCACACCACTCGGGCATATTGGATACCACATAGCCCTGGACGGTGGGCTGGTCGGTGAAGCCCGCGCGGTAGAGGATCCAGTCCACCAAGCGGTCACAGCTGGTTCTGTGGGGCCTGTGGTTGATACCGGGGTTGGTGCAGGAGTCGCCGTACTTGAACCGCTCTGCGCGGGCGTACTCGGTGATATACTTACCCTCGCGGAGGAGGTTGCATTGGAGGAGGCTGTAGGGGGTGTAGACGATCTCACCCTTCTCGTTGGCCACGCGGTAACCGTACTCCTTTTTGGAATCGCACCGCCGCTTGGCGTTCTCTAGGGTCGCGAAGGCATCCCCCAGCACGTTGTCCTCGGGGAGGTGGAGCCTGTCCTCATAGAGGCAGACGTAGAAGCCCTTTGGGACCTCGGGAACCGGAGCTGCCTCGCCCTTATCCTCAGCGATGTAGGCCTCGGCCTCGGCACGGTCGGCGCAGAAGGCGATGGCACCGATGAGGAAGGTATCCCCCGCCTCCACGTAGTTGGTGTAGTCCAGACGGAAGCCGTCGTTGAAGCGTTCAGCCCAGCCGCGGACCTTATCGTCAGCCTCAAAGATCACGTATTGCCAGACCCGCTCGCCGAAAAATTCCGAATCGCCGCCGTAGACCTCTGTCATGGAATAACCGGGCTGGGCGGAACGCCGATTTTCGGTGGCGTAGAACATCTCAAAGGCACCGCCCCATTCGGCCTGCACCTTGAAAACGATGACCTTCTTCTCCTCGGGGGTGAAGGGGACGTAGCTCTTGCCGTCCCCGGAAGCGGGGTAGCCCGCGGCCTCAAACATTTTGCTGACGTCCCAGGGGATACAGGGGTCTCTGGACTCGCTGCGGGCAATGAACCGTACCCCCTCGTCACAGCTCTCGGGATAGGCGCCTGAGCCGCGGCGGAAGGCGGTATTGAGCAGATCCTCGCTGAAGGTGGTCAGATCAATACGGGTAGGGTCGGGGATGAGGTAGGGGGATTCGGTCTCCGGCTCGGTCTCGGCGGAGGAAGTTACATCATCCGTCGTTTCGGTGGGGGCGGGGGCGGTCGTGCCGTCATCTGCGGAGCTGACCCCGCCATGGTCGGAGGGATTCGAATCACAGGAAACGGTCAAGAGCAGCAGGGCCAGACAGGCCATCAAAAGGATTAAGTAATTTTTTCGCATGGTATGTGATCCTTTCTTGGATGGTAGGGATAGCACTCCTGTGTGCATTATACCATGAGTTCGGTTTTTTTGTCAAGTAATCACAATTGGTTCCTGCCTTTTATGGGGCATTTTCAGACTTTTTTACGAATACATCTAACGCAAGTCCACGGACGAGCGATTGACTGAACCGTTTTTTTGTGTTATAATATTGCCGTGAGAACCGGGATCCTCGCGGCTTTCGTGAGGGGACCGTGTCGGAAAGGAGCATTTTTCCATGAAGCTGCATGAGATTCATTTGCGTGATCCCTTTATTTTTGCCGAGAACGGGGTCTACTATCTGTACGGCACCCGCCGCGGCCCCAGCACCAAGGTCATTCCCTGGCAGGGCCTGGATGTATATACTTCCACAGATCTTACGGAGTGGAGCGAGCCCCACGAGTGCTTCACCCGTCCCGCGGATTTCTGGTCGGATCGGGACTTTTTCGCCCCCGAGGTCTACCACTACGGCGACACCTACTACATGTTCGCCAGCTTCCGGGGCGGGGATATCACCCGCGCCTCCCAGATCCTGAAGAGCGACAGCCCCATGGGGCCCTTTCTGCCCTTCACCGACGGCCCCATGACCCCCCGCGACTGGACCTGCCTGGACGCTACCTTCTATCTGGACGAGGAGGGCAATCCCTGGACGGCCTTCTGCCACGAATGGACCCAGGTAGGTGACGGCACCATCGAGATCATGCCCCTGTCGGCGGATCTGACCACCCCTGTAGGCGAGCCCCAAACCATCCTCCGCGCCAGCGGTGCGGAGTGGTCCTACTCTCTGGTGGACCCCACCTCCCGCAATTACGTCACCGACGGCCCCTTCTTCCGCAAGGGCAAGAACGGCAAGCTCTATATGCTGTGGTCGGGCTTCCACGCAGGCCCCCAGTACTGGTACGTCCAGGCTCTGGCCATCAGCGACAGCGGCAGTATTCGCGGTCCCTGGCGTCACGCCGACAAGTTCATTTATGACGAGGACGGCGGCCACGGTATGCTCTTTGACGGCTTTGACGGAGAGCTGTACCTCATCCTCCACAGCACCAACGTCAACCCCAACGAGCGCCCCCGCCTGTTCCGCATGAAGGAGACCGACGACGGCTTTGAGATCGTGGAGCGTATCGGATAAGCAACGGACGGATCACCCCTGAGACAAAACAACCGACCGAACCCCATTACGGTGGCTCGGTCGGTTTTCATGTTGTCGTACAGTTGCCTTCAAATTGCAGTTTATCGGTCGGAGACCGATAAACTGCAATAGTGAAATACGCTTCGCGTGTGAAATGCCTGCGGCGTGAAATACGCTTCGCGTGTGAAATCCTCCCTTCGGTCGGGTGTCGGAAGAAACCCTACGGGT
>JAFQOC010000459.1 GCA_017420845.1 Clostridia bacterium | reverse complement strand
GGCAGCTACGGCACCAACGCGGGCCGCAGTTATTCCTATCACAACGGTGGTCAGCCCGCAGGCGGCAATTTCGGCTTTGATCTAGTGGATCAAGGCACCTCCGGCTTGGGTATCGCCTTTGAGGAACAGTTTGACTACGCCATCGAGCAGGATCCCGGCCTCATCATGCTGGTGGGCTGGAACGAGTGGTGGGCAGGCCGTTGGGAGGCCAGCGGTGCCGTCGGCCAAACCATTGCCAACGAATATAAGGTCACCAATGACGACAAATGGACGAGACACTACTACGTGGACGCCTTCAACCCCGAATACTCCCGTGACATCGAGCCTGTGAAGGGTGTCTACAACGATAACTACTACTACCAGATGACCCAGAATATCCGCGACTACAAGGGTAGCCGCGCTCCCCTTGCCGCCTTCGGTCAGCGTCCCATCGTCATGGACGGCCCCCGATCTCAATGGGATATCGTAGGCCCCGAGTTCCGTGACTATCTGGGTGATACCGCCCACCGTGACGCTATGTCCTATGTGGGTAATCTCCACTACACTAACCAAAGCGGCCGTAATGACTTCACGTTGGCCAAGGTGTCCAAGAACGGTAGTGACGTGTTCTTCTATGCCGAGTGCGCCGCAGATATTACCGCTCCTTCCGGCACAAATTGGATGAACCTGTTCATCAACGCCGATTGCGACTACGCCACGGGCTGGTACGGCTACGATTTCGTCCTCAACCGCACACAGAACGGCAACGCCTGCTCTGTTCATAAGTTCGTGAATAATTCTTGGGAGATGGAGGAGGTCGGCTCCGCTACCTACACCGTGAGCGGCAATTACTTTCAGATCAAGGTGGACGCCGAGCTGCTGGGCTTGGGTGATACCTTCGACTTCAAGTGGGCAGACAATTCGGTGGACAGCGGCGACATCATGCAGTTCATTGACCTGGGCGATACCGCTCCCAATGACCGCTTCAACTACCGCTACACCACCAAGGAAACCGAGGTCAAGGCCCCCGCTGTCCTGACCGAGGACATGGTTGTTCTCATGGCCGGCTCCTACTACGCCTTCGCGGACGGTAAGATGGTACGGCTGGACGAGTCCTCCACCAAGGCTGTCTTTTTCGGTGACAAGGATCACCTTTATCTTCCCAAGGCTTTCGCTACCGAGGTCATGGGTCTCACCGTCAGCGGCGAGACCTACAACCACTACGGCGTCGAGTACGTGGATATCCTCCCCGCGCTGGAGTCCTGCGGCAAGACCGTGACCCGCTCGGCGGATCTGCTGGTGCTGGCCGACAAGGCCGTAGACGGGGACACCCTTCTGACCCTGTACCGCGGGCTTTACTGATTGAAAAGAAAGAATGCTTCGGTGTTTTGATCGCGGAGGTATTCTGTCTCATGATCCTCATGTCGCTCACTTCCTTAACGTGGGTAAGAGAATAATCGAGTAGGAGGCTGACCCTGAACAGAACGGCCGATCCCTCACACCATCATGCGTACCGTTCGGTACACGGCGGTTCAATCATAAAAGTACAGAGACTTGTACGCTTCGAATCTGTGTTCAACATATTCAAGCAAAGGCTCACCAAAAACAACCTAACTCGAACACTTTCGAGTTAGGTTGTTTTTGTTTACTCGTCGGAGCGGCACGGCGTGCGTAGCACGCATGGGTTCGGTTTCGCCGCTCGGAGATCAACGAGCTCGCTCGTCAGGCGGAGAGCGCGCGAATTTTCGCGAAGCGAAATTCCCGTGTTCGACATATGCATATAATGGCTCACCAGAAATTATCTTATCCGGTATGAGAACCCTGCAAGCTGTCAGCGAGATTTTCGTTTCTGTTTTTTTGGTGCAGCTTGCCCCGAGCGGAGCGAGAATTTCGATCTCCCGTACGGAGCACCAACAGTTCGGCAATACTTTCATCTTTCAATCTGTCTGATCCGGTAATAGAATAAGAGGGATGATCTCAGCATGAGCATCCCTCTTATTCTTATTGAATCATATTTGCGATAGTAAACTTGCTCGAATATTCCTCGTACTTATCGCTGTAATGCGCATTACCTGCTTTAAGGCTCTTAATCACCTCGTGAGCATTCATTGTATGCTCGCTTACGTCGATAATACCAACGGCAACATTGGAGCAATGGTCACTCACACGCTCAAAGTTGGTGATGAGATCCGACCATATAAATCCGGTTTCGACGGTGCAGGAGCCTTCCTTAAGTCTTGCGATGTGGTTATTACGGAGAAACGTTTTCAGATTGTCAATCACCTGTTCGAGAGGCTCTACGTTGTATGCGAGTGCAATATCGTTGTTAATGAAAGAGGTTTCGGTCAAAGCAAGTATTTCATCCGTTGCAGCGCAAAGAACGGCAAATTCCTCTCTTGCAGCAGGCGAGAACTCAATGTTTTTTTCACGAAGCTCCTCTACCGATTCAAGCACGTTTACGGCATGGTCGGAGATACGCTCGAAGTCACCAATCGCTTTGAGAAGCTTGGTGACGGTTGCGCTGTCCTCGTCGGACACCTGACTCTTACTGAGCTTCGTAAGATACGTTCCGAGAATATCCTCGTAATGATCGGTATCATCCTCGATCTTTCTGATTTTCTCGGCAATTTCGGGGGAATACTTCCTTATAGACTCTATGCTCAGTTTAAAGCCCTCTACCGCTTCACTTGCCATCTTGGATGCAAGCTGACAGCATCTTTCAACCGCAACGGGAGGTGTTGCAAGAAGACGCTCGTCAAGCTCGACAACCTTTTCGGGAGCTTTTCCTTCGGGGACGAGTTTATATGCAAGCTTTTCAAGGAGAGAGGATGCCGGCAGAAGAATAACGGTGCAAAGAACGT
>JAFQOC010000458.1 GCA_017420845.1 Clostridia bacterium | reverse complement strand
TGGAGGGCCTGACCAAGATCGTCGCGCTGCAGATCGACGACAAGGAGGAGGCTCACATCGAGACCCTTCGTAAGATGCTGTTGGCCATGTCCAAGGACGTCCGCGTCATCTTCATCAAGCTCTGCGACCGCCTCCACAATATGCGTACCCTGGACGCTAAGCCCGACCACAAGCGCCGCATCACGGCTCTGGAGACTATGCAGGTCTACGCCCCCCTGGCTCACCGCCTCGGTATGCAGAAGATCAAGCAGGAGCTGGAGAATCTGGGTATGAAATACCTGGACCCTATCGGCTACGAGGAGGTTCGGGGAGAGATCGAGCGGAAATACGGCATGAGTCTGGGCTTCATTGAGAACATCCGCAGCACCGTGTCGGAGAAGCTCACCGAGAACGGCATCAAGTTCCATCTGGAGGGCCGTATCAAAACCGTTTACTCGATTTACCGTAAGATGTTCAAGCAGAACAAGTCCTTCGATGAGATCTACGACTTCTATGCCATGCGTATCATCGTGGATACAGAGCTGGAGTGCTACACCGTGCTGGGTATTATCCACGAGATGTTCAACTCCATCCCCGGACGCTTCAAGGACTATATTTCCATCCCTAAGCCCAATATGTACCGCTCCCTCCATACCACGGTGATCGGTCGGGACGGTATCCCCTTTGAGGTGCAGATCCGAACCTGGGAGATGCATCACATCGCGGAATACGGTGTGGCAGCCCACTGGAAGTACAAGTCGGGAGCTACCTCTCAGGCCGATCTGGATCAGAAGCTGGAATGGATCGCTCGACTCATCGAGACCGAGGACGGCACGAGGGATCCCGAGGAGTTCATGACCGCCCTCAAGATCGATATCTTCCACGACGAGGTTTTCGTCTTCACCCCCAAGGGGGACGTCCGCGCCCTGCCCCAGGGGGCTACGGTCATCGACTTTGCCTACGCCATCCACTCCGAGGTGGGCAACAAGATGCTGGGCGCCAAGATCAACGGCAGCATCGTGCCCATTGATCGGGTTCTGGAGAACGGCGAGATCGTGGAGATCCTCACCTCCTCCGCTGCCAAGGGTCCCAGCCGCGATTGGCTGAATATCGTCCGCACGGGTGAGGCCAGAAACAAGATCCGTCAATGGTTCAAGCGGGAAAAGAGAGCCGACAATATCATTGTGGGCAAGGCCGCCGTGGATGCCGAGGTCAAAAAGCTGGCTCCCCATCTGCCCGAGGCCAAGCGCGCCGAGGCCGTGGCCGCCGTGGCCGCCCGCATGGGATACTCCACCGCGGAGGATATGTACAACTCCATCGGCTACGGGGAGCTGCCCGTCACCAAAACCCTCCGCCGTCTGAAGGACGAGCTGGATGCCATGACGCCTCCCGAGGTGCCCGAGGAGGTGGCCTCCACCGCCAAGATGACAGCCGAGGACGTCTCCAGCGTGGTTACCGCCGCCCGCCCCCACAATCTCCGCCGCAACAGCGGTATCGTGGTGGACGGAGCTGAGGGCTGTGCCGTCAAGTTTGCCAAATGCTGCAATCCCCTCCCCGGCGATGAGGTGGTGGGCTTTGTTACCAAGGGCTTTGGCATCTCCATCCACAAGCAGGACTGTCCCAACTACGTCCAGAGCCGTGACAACCCTGATCTGGTGGACCGCTGGAAGCCCGCCCACTGGGAGGGATCTGTCAACGAATCCAGAGGAAGCGTCTACGAGGCTCTCCTCCAGATCCATACCCTGGATACCGTGGGCGTGCTGGCTGCCATTACCGTGGCTCTGGCCGATATGAAGGTGTCCATTCTCCAAATCAACTCCCAGAAGGCGGGGACTGACCGCGTCATCATCAATCTCAAGGTCAGCTGCAAGAACGTGGACCACTACTATTCCATCGTATCCCGCCTTCGCTCCCTAAAGAACGTTCTGGACGTGATCCGCGGATTCTCGTAAATCTACCGAACAGTAAGGAATCAATCATATGAAAGCAGTCATTCAACGCGTGACCTCCGCCTCGGTGGAGGTGGACGGAGAGCTCATCGGCTCTTGCGGCCACGGCCTGCTCGTTCTCCTGGGTGTGGCCACGGGAGATACCGAGGAGGATCTGGAGCGGATGCTTCAGAAAATGGTCAAGCTCCGCATTTTCGAGGACGAAAACGGTAAGATGAACCGCTCGGTGCAGGATATTGACGGCGAAATGCTGGTTGTGTCCCAGTTCACCCTGCTGGCCAACTACAAGCACGGAAACCGCCCCGACTATCTGGGTGCCGCCGCTCCCGCCGAGGCAAACCGCCTCTACGAGCTGTTCGTGGAGCGGGCAAAGGCCTACGTTCGCCACGTGGGTCACGGGCAGTTCGGCGCGGACATGAAGGTAAGCCTCCTCAACGACGGCCCCGTGACCATCGTTATGGAGAGCGAGGTCTTGAAGCCCGCCAATAAGGCGTAAGCGCTAATCGTTTGAAAGGTTTCACAACCGTCCTTACAATGATGGAACCAAACGTAACGCTCCCGTACGCCATGGGGGCGTGTACCACCCCCAAATAGAAAGAAGCAAGCATGAACCCATCCCGCAAAAACCCTCTTCGCACCCCCCCATCGCCTGATCCCCGCATGACCTCTGCCACGGAGGGAACGCCCTCCGCCAATGCGACCAAAATTCAGGAATATTCGGAGAAAATCATGAGACTCTATATAGAAGGACCCGTCAACAAATACTACATACAGACCCTCTGTATGATCTTTTTCCCGGGGTCCAGATTCTCGGAGGACGAGCCCGTTACCGAGAACACCCCCGAGATGTGGGTGAATTTGACCAAATCACCCGAGACGGGTATTGACGTTACCGCGAGACTTTCCTACCGAGGTCAGATCGCTGAGGTGACCCGCCACTACGACTACGATGAAGGATATACCAGGGAGCGCCGCGAGAAGATCGCTTTGGGCGATGCCGTGACCTCCGTCTGCGAGCAGGTCATGGGTTACCGCTCCTCCTGGGGTATGCTGACGGGCGTGCGTCCCTCCAAGGTGGCCACCGAGCTGCTCCAGAAGGGAATGAGTAAAACCCGTATCCGTAAGGAGCTGACCAAGGATTACTTCGTCATCCCCAAGAAGGCGGCGTTGGCCACCGACGTGGCCATCAACGAGGCACGCCTCATTGGTACCCCCGGCAGAAAGGATTGCTCTGTCTATATCTCCATCCCCTTCTGTCCCACCCGCTGCGCTTACTGCTCCTTTGTGTCCTATACCTCCAAGCGGCTTTTGTCCCTCATTCCCGAGTACCTCAAGCGCCTTGTCCACGATCTGGAGGAGACCTTTGAGACCATAGACCGTTTGGGACTGCGTCTCCGCACCATCTACGTGGGCGGCGGCACCCCCACCATTCTGGAGCCGGATCAGCTGGCCATCCTTCTGGGAGCCGTGGAGCGCATGACCGACGTCCGTGCCCTGGAGGAATACACCCTGGAGTCGGGCAGACCCGATACCATCACCGCCGAGAAGCTGGCCGTTGCCAGAGAGTTCGGCGTTGGCCGTATCAGCGTCAATCCCCAGACCCTTTGCGACGACGTTCTCCGCCATATCGGACGGGCCCACAATACCGAGATGTTCTACAAGGCCTATGAGATCGCCCGCGCGTCGGGGATCCCCGTCATCAATACCGATCTCATCGCGGGCCTCCCCGGAGACAACTTCAAAACCTTCTCGGCCTCCTTTGACGGCATCATGGCCCTGCGTCCCGAGAACGTCACGGTACATACCTTCTGCGTGAAGAAATCCGCCGAGCTGCGCCAGGCGGGTGCCGATATCTACTCCATGCGGGGCGGTGACACGGGTAAGTGCGTGGACTACTCTCAGATCCAGTGCGCTCACGAGGGGTATATTCCGTACTATATGTATCGTCAGAAGAATACCGTTGGCAACTTTGAGAACGTGGGCTTTGCCCTGCCCGGCTACGAGGGACTCTACAACATCTACATGATGGAGGAGGTTCACTCCATCTTTGCCGCCGGCGCGGGAGCCGTGACTAAGCTGGTGGACTACGCTCCCGTGGACGGATCCCCCCGCTTCATCGACCGTATGTTCAACCCCAAGTATCCCTTCGAGTACCTGGATGAGGCCGGCGAGATCACCAACCGTCAGAGATTGGCCCGCGCCGAGGCCTTTTACCGAGAAAGAAACATGCTGGATTAAATACGGTATTCTCCCCGAAAGGAGACACATGCTATGAAACTGTTTTCTTCCCCCGATCCTGTCCGTCTTCCTCTGACCTTTGCAAGCCCCGCTGAGGGGATCGCGCTGGTGGGAGAGAACGAGCAGGACTTCGACGCCCGTTTGCAGGCTGCCGCTGAGGCTATCTGCGCTGATTGTGTGAGCCACGGTGTCAAGGTCATTCGCCTGTCGGGACCAACCTGCGCGGGTAAGACCACTACCGCCCATAAGC
>JAFQOC010000457.1 GCA_017420845.1 Clostridia bacterium | reverse complement strand
GGAGCAGAAGGTGGACGTCATCATGCCCTGCGCGACCCAGAACGAGGTTGGTATCGAGGATGCCAAGAACATCGTGGCCAACGGTGTCAAGTACTACGTGGAGGTCTCCAACATGCCTACCACCGCCGAGGCCTTTGAGTATCTGAAGGAGAACGGCGTGGCCATCGCTCCCTCCAAGGCTGTCAACGCGGGCGGCGTGGCCGTTTCTGGCTTGGAGATGAGCCAGAACTCCATGCGCTACTCCTGGACCGCCGAGGAAGTGGATGCCAAGCTCCACCAGATCATGTCCGACATCTTCAACAACTCCGTGGCCGCCGCCAAGAAGTACGGCATGGAGGGTGACCTGGTCGCCGGTGCCAACATCGCGGGCTTTGAGAAGGTCGCCGATGCCATGATGGCTCAGGGTCTGGTCTGATCAGATACGAGTTACAAGATAAACCCATCCCCGCCGCTTTTTGAAGCGGCGGGGATTTTCTGCGGGAATTATCTATTGTTGTTATTGTGCTGAAAAGGGGTGACAGACCTTGACTTTTCCGGCGGAATGTGTTACTATATACGTATTGGTGGAATACGTATAAAAAACGTGTAAAGAGGTGATACGCATGATGGTTTACGAAGGCTCCGAGCCCTATATCTTCCTTAGCTATGCTCATAAGAATAAAGTAGGGAAGATCCCGTAATTTCGTGTAAACAGAAAAACTATGTAAAAAAGCAGCCGAGTCGGTACAGGTTCGGTTGCTTTTTGAATTGTGAAAAGAGAGGCCATCACGACCTCTCTTTTCCATATGCCCATATTCGCCTTTCACTTCATCAGCTCGTCGGTGAGCCGTATGATTTCCGGCGCGATCCTTTTGCGCTCCCGTCTGACAATCAGATTGTGAATCGGGTAGGCGAGAGAGGCGATTATGCCTCCGACCAAACCGATCGCCACGCCGATGACCATAGCCCTATCCCGGTACGAGCCGAGGATATCGGCGAAATCCGACATACATAGGCTCATGCCCGCCCCGAGGATCAATACGCCTACGATCCCCAAAAACAGAGAAACGGTCTGGGCCTTTCGGGTTACGCCCGCGTCAAGGCGACGGAGACGTTCCATTTTATCCTCGGTTTCGGTGGGAGGCGTATATTTCTCGCGGATGCGCTTCAGCTCTGCCTGCTCTCTTGCGGAGTAGGTGTAGGAAAAGCCGTTTTGATTGTTTTGATTATCCATTGGTTACCTCTTGATTCAGTTGCTTGAGTTTTCGGGTGCCCCTTGCGATCATGCCCACCGCCATACTGATCACCACGAGGATCACGGCGACACCCACCGACCCCAGCATCATCTTCCGCGCGAAGGGATCCATGGTGCCGTCGTTGAAGGTGGTGAGCATGGTGGAGGTCAGGGTCAGCATAGACACACAGGCGGCGGCGAAGCTGATGGCTTTAGCGGCCGAGAATACGGGACTGCTGTAGCGCTTGTACTTCACCATACTGACAATGGCTACCGCAAAAGCGGTGAAGGTGTAGGCCGCCATGGCGATGGCCGTGATCATGTGATGCTCAAAGGTGCGGTTCCAGTAGAGCATGAAGAAGACGATGAGGGAGAGGGCCAGGTTCATCACAAGGAAGACCCACCCGCAGGCGCGGTACTTGACAAGCTCGGTCCTCATCCTCTCGCCGGGGGCGTATCTTCGCGTGTAGCTGACCAGAAAGTACCGCATGACGGCCAGACAGATATAGTACGCGCCGAGAGAGCCAAACCAGAAGGTGCGGTGGACGATGCCCAGCCATATCTGGAACAGACCGTACAGCACGTTCCACGCCAGCGACCCGAAGAGGGAGATATTCACCCGCAGGCGGGTATCGTCCAGCCATTTTCTCGCGTATTTGTTTTCGTTCTTGAAGGTCTTGAAAAAATGGATCAGATATGGGATCTTGAAGCACCACACCGTCAAGGTGTATGTGGCAAGAACGTAGGAGACGTATGCGATAATCGATTCCGTACCGATAAATACCATTGAACCGACAAGCAAAACGGTTGCAATCGGAACGAGCAATATCATAATGGCGATATGCGGAAACAGCAGAGCTTTACCGAGTTTCCTCCAATCCATATTCAGACCTCCTGATCTTAACAGTAAACGTAGTGCCGACACCGATCGCACTTTCCACACAGATCTCGCCCTGCATAATATCAACCACTCTTTTTACAAGAGGCAATCCGAGTCCGTTTCCTTGCGTTGCGTGGGAGGTGTCACCTTGATAGAACTTTTCAAAGATATGCGCGCCAACCTCGGCACTCATTCCGCATCCCGTGTCGGTTACTTTTACGGTAGCGAATGTTTCGTCCGAGGTAAGTGTGAGCGTTACTCTGCCGCCGTCCTCGGTAAACTTGAAGGCATTTGAAAACAGATTGTTCCACACGAGCGAGAGAAGCTCTGCATCAGCGCAAACCTGCACGCTTTCCGCAATATCGGTTTCAATTTCGATATTCTTTCGCTCCCACGTGCTTTCATATTGCAAAAGACTTTCGCAAAGCTGCTCGCCGAGGTCGAAGGTGGTGGGGGTTGGATAGATCTGCTGATTTTCAAGTCGATTGAGCTTGAGGATATTCGTCATCATATCGGCGAGACGGCGGGAGGCGTCGGTGATGGTCTTTGCGTAGGTGATCCGCTGTTCCTCCGACAGATCGGGAGATTGCAAAAGAGTGCCGTAGTTCTGCATAACGGCAAGCGGTGTTTTCATTTCGTGGGAAACGTTGGCAATGAAGTCAGCACGCAAGGTCTCCACGCTCGAAAGCTCGGCGGCCATGGCGTTGATGGCCTCCCCCACCCGATTGAAGCCTTCCATGCCCGAGCCGTGAAAGGGCTCCACGCGGGCGAAAAAATCCCCGCTTGTGATCTTTTCGGTAGCGTCGGTAATGATGCGAACGGGTCTGTCCACCATGATCTTGCGGCGGATGTAGTCCACTGTCTTGAAAATGACCGCAATGATGAGGACGTTCAAAAAGGTGATTTTGGCGGCGACCTCGATGTTATCGGAGGTATATTCCAACCTCATGGTATTCGCCAGCACGTTCAGAAACAGCATCATACAGCAGGTGACGACGAATCCCACAAGCAGGAAGAACAGAAGGAAGCTACTGAACTCCCGCAGGACACTCCGCAGAGTCAGCTTCTTCATTTGATCACCGCCTTGTATCCAAGCCCGTGGACTGTCTGAATTTCAAAAGAATCGCAATCCGAAAGCTTTGCACGGAGCTTGGTCATATACACGTCAACCGTTCTCGTGCTTGTTTGCGTATCCACGTCCCAGAATTCGTCCATCAGCTGGGTGCGGGTAAAGGTCTTTTTGGGGTAAGATAAAAGCTTATAAAGAAGGTCGAATTCTCTTGCTGTCAGGGATATTTCCTCACCGTTCAGGGTTGCGCTCCGCTCATCGGCGTCCATGACGAAATCACCAACCTCAAGACGGTGGCTTGATGCGATCTTGGAACGGCGCAAAAGCGCGCCGATACGCAGGAACAGCTCATCAAGATCGATGGGCTTGGTCATATAATCGTCGATGCCGATGCGGAAGCCTCTTTGCTTAGAGGCAAAATCATCACGGGCAGTCATAAACAAGATCGGAATATCGTTGTTGAGAGAGCGCACGGTTTTGGCAAACTCAAAGCCGTCGATGTTCGGCATCATAATATCTGACACGATACAGTCAAAGGTGTTTTTATACATTTCGTCGTAAGCACTCTTCGCATCAAGACAACCAACCGCTTCGTATCCCGAGTTATTGAGAAACGAGCAAACGCTGCGATTCAGATCTCTGTCATCCTCCACGATTAAAATTTTGAACATATTTTCATCCTCCGAAGGGCGTATTTTGGCTTTTATACGTAGAGTATAACATAGAAATGTTAAAGTTTTGTTTGTGTTTTCGCCTTTTTCGAAAAATCTTCAATATATTTTAGCATGTAACGATTCAGTCCACTTTCAAATTTGGGTTTGGCGGTGCGTTGGGTTGCAGTTAAGCGGGGTGCAGG
>JAFQOC010000456.1 GCA_017420845.1 Clostridia bacterium | reverse complement strand
TCCGACGAGGAATTCGACGAAGAAATCCCCGAGGATACGAACGGGGAGACCGTAGAAGAAAATTCCGAGAAATTCGACGAAGAATCCGACGAGGAATTTGACGAAGAAATCCCCGAGGATATGGACGGAGAGACCGTAGAAGAAATTTCCGAGGAATCCGACGAAGAATCCGACGAGGAATTTGACGAAGAAATCTCCGAGGATATGGACGGGGAGACCGTAGAAGAAATTTCCGAGGAATCCGACGAGGAATTCGACGAAGAATCCGACGAAGAAATTGACGGGGAGCTTTCCGAGAATGCCGATGAGGAGCCCGCCGAGGAGCCCGCCGAGGCTGACCGGGGCCGTGAGGAAGCGGCCACCGATTCCGCGATCACCATCCCCCATTCCATTTCTCGGGAGCCTGTCTCCACGGGGGCGGATTCCGTAGCGTCCATGCGGCCGTCTCCCTTCGCGGCTCATGCTGTTTCCCGTGATGAGAGGAAAAACGTGGCGAGATATCCCCGCTCTTCCCGCCGTGTCTCTGATGACCGTCTCAACGGTCTGTCCCCCGACGAGACTCCCGGTGGACGTCGCCTGGCCAAGCTGGATGAGGAGAATGCCCGTTTGCTGGCCGAGACGGATGCAATTTCCGTATCCGGAGAGCGTGTATCGGATCCTGTCGAGACGCTCCGACCCCGGAACCCGTCCCGGAGTCCCCCGAGACCGATACCGTCGCTTCTCCTGCTGAGGAAAAGGCTCCTCGGTCACCCTCCGGAGGGAAAAATGCCGAGGATCGCTTCCGCGATCCTCTCCAACTTGGACTGGATGACATCCTCTCGGATGCTGTTCCCGGGGCATCGCTCCGAGACCGTTCAGCCTCCGCGAAGCCGACCATTGATACCGTCGATCCCCACACTTACGCCGCCTCCGAGGCTATGGCGGATCCCGAGGAGCGAGCCCTTCGGGATACCGAGCTCCATATGCGTATGGGCCACGAGCCCGATCTGATCACCCATCAAGACCGCTTGCGGTCAGAGCGTGTTCGGGAGGAAAAGGCCGCTACCACCCCTGTCGGAGGACCCGACGCCGTCTATACCAATGGGGGGCGTGAATATACGGGACGCATGCAGGTGGAGACTGTACATCAAGACTATATCAATCGCCGCCGTATGGCTGTTACTCGCATATGTATCGCGGCTGTGGGCGCCCTGTTCGGCATTCTTTACGATTTATGGGGAGCCTTTCCCTCCCCGGAGGGAGCAGGCGGATTCACGGATACTCTCTTCTATCCGTTGGTGGGGGTTGTCTGGACTTTGCTCGTCTGCCTCCCCTTCCTGACCCGCTTGGGAAAGGGGTGCAAGAGCCTGTGGGACTTTGAGCCCACTCGGTATGCTGTATCTGCCTTGGCTTTGCCTGTCTCGGCGGTCAACGGCATCATAGCGGTTTTTTCTGACAGCAATCTTCTGTTTGGCGGCGTTGCACTCCTGTCTCTGACGGTAGCCGCCCTTTCCGAGTGGCTGGCCCTGTCGGGAGAGCAGGCGGCGTTGTCCGTGGTTTCCTCGGGGAAAACCGCTTACCTTCTTACGGATGAGCTTACTCCGGCCTCCCGCGAGGCTCAGGGAATTGTTCCCGAGGGTACCTCAGTGCTGACCGCCGTCCCCGCCGGACGTGTCTCGGATCCCCTGGCACGCTTCTGCCGCTATAACCCATATATGGGACGGCTGAATTATCTTCTGCCCGTGGCTCTTTTGGCCGCCATTATGGGTGCCGCTCTGGTGGTTTGGCGAGGAGGCTCTCTGCTTCATCAGGGCATTCCCGTTTTCACCGCTACCTATCTCACCTGTCTCCCCGCCGCCTACCTCTTGTCCATGAATCTGCCCCTATGGCTTTCCAACCGTTTGTTGGGAAGACGGGGAGCTGCCGTTCTGGGCACTGCGGCACCCGCCGAGTATGCGAATGGGAAAAAGGCGCATCTGCTGTTCCCTGACGGTGACGCCCTTTGGGCTACGAAGCGCAAGGATATTGCCCTTCGCGGTGATCCAAACGCCCCCGAGTGGAAGGCTCTTGCCGAGGTGCTGTTCCGTCTGTTGGATACTCCGCTGGCGGTGGAGCCTGTTCTGAAGGGAAGTACTCTGCCCCATTATCGCATTGATGTGCTGGAGCGTGGAGACGGCTTCATACGTCTCCACCTCATTGACCGTGACACCGATCAGGCCATTGAGGTCATGGCGGGGGCCCATGATGCCTTGACCCGCCACGGCATTCGTCTGCCCAAAAAGAACATGGAAATGCGTTATAAGAAAAGCGACGACAGCCACGTGCTCTACATAGCCTTCAACCGCCGTTTCCATCTGGCCTATTCCGCCGAATATCGGGTGGGCAGTACCTTTGCTCACGTGACAAAGTCTCTGGTTTCCTTGGGACGGGGTGTATCACTGGTCTCCTACGATCCGCTGGTGGATCCCGACATGAAGGATATGCTTCACCTGCGTCCTCACGCCCGGGTGGAGGTGATTCGCCCCACATCCCATGAATCCCCCAGACGATCCCGCTCCTCGGGCCTTCTGGCTACGGGCAGAAGTCTGGATCTGCTCTATCCCTACGCCGCCTGCTTCCGCATGAAAAAGGTCTACCGCCTGGCTCATCTTCTGTGTTGGCTGGCCATTCCCGTCAGCTTGGTCGTGACCTGTGTGGCTGTGCTGACCAATGGGGCGCATCTGCTCTCCTCGGCCTACGTCACTGTGTGGCAGCTTCTGGCTGTTGCATTGGCCACGGGGCTTAGTGTGGGTACCGTTACCTCCCGAAGCCTGTTTCTGTCTGTCGATTCCCCCGAGCAAGCCACCGACCCCGACGACCCGGACGCTCCGAAAAAAACTGAAAAAAGCAAGCCCGCGGAGGGAAATTTTCCCCGCGCAAAAAAATGAAAAGCAAGGAAAAATAACCCATTATGAACCAAAACCAAAAGCGCATGCTTCTGACCTCGGTCTCCCGCCCCGGCCGTTACGCGGGCGGTGAGTACGGGCAGATCATCAAGGATAAGACCCAAGTCAAGGCGCGGTTCGCCTTCGCCTTCCCCGATTCCTACGAGATCGGTATGTCCAACCTGGGCGTCCGCATCCTCTACCATTGTCTCAATCTCCACGACGATATCTGGTGCGAGCGCACCTACGCCCCCTGGGTGGATATGCAGGAGAAGATGCGTGAGCAGAATGTCCCCCTCACCTGCCTGGAG
>JAFQOC010000455.1 GCA_017420845.1 Clostridia bacterium | reverse complement strand
ATGCCTCGGGATCCTCCTCGTAGCGGGCGAAGATCTCCTCAATGGCGGCCAGCTCCTCGGCGGACAGGTCTGTCTCGGGGGAGGCCGGAATGCTCATGACTGAGACCGCCGACAGGACGGCGTTAACGGCGAACATGAGGAGGAAGAAGAATACGACGAAGCGGTTGCCGAGGATCTTTTTGATTTCATAGCGGAGCATGGGAAATCCCCTTTCGTGGATGTGTCTTTATAAGCATGGGTATCATGGAGCTTTTGTGCATCAATACCGGCCGGTGTGGTTGTGCATAGACATTCGTGATATATCCACGCCAAGCTCATAGGCCTGCCC
The DNA here is from genome assembly GCA_017420845.1 of Clostridia bacterium. GTDB lineage: Bacteria > Bacillota > Clostridia > Oscillospirales > CAG-272 > CAMEON01. The sequence continues at coordinate 2,727 of JAFQOC010000455.1, read as the reverse complement.
GGTCTCCATATTGAAAACAATGAACCGATAGCTGTCGGCCCACTCGGGAGCAGACTCGTTATAGGGATTGCGGAAGTCCTTATAGGTCTGGTACTGGACAAGGATAAACTTGCCGTCCATAAACTGGGTGCCTTGAATACAATCGGGGATCCCGTCGGTTTGGAAGTTATATACCATTTGCAATTCTCCCGTCGCAGCATCCTTTCTGTACAGCTTACCGCCATTGCGGACTCCGATCCCATCGGTGGTATTGTTGAAGTAATACTCGTAATGGGGATCGTCCTTGTATTCCTCTCTGTCAAAACGGATCTCAACGTACGTATTCCCGTCATATTCCAATGCGTCTATATTTCTTTCGCGCAGCTCACCGGTTTCCATATCCAGCACGTAATACTCGAAATAACCGCCGAAGATCCATTTTTCAACGTATGCGATCTTTTCTCCTCCGGAATCGTATACGAACCCGCTTTCTCCCTTTTCGCGGTCAAGGAGGTCGCCCGAAATGATCAGTTCATCCTCCCCGGTATCCAGATTATACCGACGGAGCGAGCCGCTCTCCATGGGGGTGTACCAAGCGTATGAGCCATCGAAGTGGATCGTGTAGCAAGGCTCTGCCTGATTCCATAAGGGCGCCGTGGTTTTTTCCTTCATATCGTAGGTCATAGCACCATAGCCGGTCAGTCCGTTGTCTAAGTCTACGCCTGTGATATAGTAGACCTTATCCCGATATACATACATGCCTTGGATATAATCGCTCCATTCGCCAACCACCTTCGCGTCGTTCATGAGCAGATCGAAGGAATACATAATCCTCTTATAATTATCACGAACAGAGGTCACAACAATGTAAATGCGGTCATCCACGACCTGACACATTTGCAAGTTCAGGGTATAATTGCTAAAAATACAGCTTTCATGGTCACAGATGGGATCCTTGCAAATTTGGATCACCTGTCCCGTGAGCTTACTGAACATATGGCCGCCGTACTGCACGTCAAGGAGCACGTAGTAAGGCGTATTGTAGAAGTAATACGCAGATTCATAGGTTTCCGACCGCTCCTCCTCCTTCATGAAGGAGGCATACAGCTCCTCGGCCGTCCAGCCCTCGTAGGGGTTGCCTGTGATCTTGGGAGTCTCGGAGCCTTCGCTCAGGCCATCGCTCAAGGGGGGCGCGAAGGTGGGGGGATCGTCGGGGTTATTGGGGCTATTGGGCTTGGTGACTTCTTCGCCGCCGAGGGTGGTTTCATTCGGGTTGGTTTCGGTGGGATTCATTTCGGTAGGATGATTGACATCGGGCTGTCCCGCAGCCGTGGTCTGCTCCCCCGTGGGGGCATCGGTCTCGGGAGGCCGGAATTGGTCGCGGCGGCTACAGGACACGAAGGTAGTGGCCAGCATGAGGGCGGCTAATATGGCGGCTATGATTCGGTTGGTTTTCATAAAAAATTCCTTTTCTGTTCTTAGCGCTTACGGTCTGTAGGGGTTTGGGGCTTTCCTTTCCTCAAGGTCAATGCCAAGCTCAAATACTTGCCCCGTTTCCATATTCACAACCACGAAGCGCCTGCTTTTTTCCCATTCTTTACAATGGGGACTGTAAACATTCGGGAAGTCCTTGTAGGTCTGATACTGAACCATAACGTACTTTCCATCGAGGAATAAGAACTCATCCAGGTTATCGGGGATATCATCGGTACGAAGATCAAGAATAACCTCACGCTCTCCCGTTTGCATATCGTACCGATACCATTTTCCGCCCCACATTGTCCCGCCTACAGAGGTGAGATTTTGTGGGTTTTGGTAATATTCATAATGGGGATCGTCCTTGTAGGCATCAACCTTATGATTCACTCCCTGGTAGAATTTCCCGTCGTATATGAAAGTCATGAAACCTTCTATCTCCTGCAATTGTCCTGTTTCCATATTGTACTGCATGGCACTCGAAAGCCCGGATGCTGTCAGTTTCATAACGTATACCGTCTGATCGGACGAGCCCATGAAAAAGAAACGCAATTCACCTTCCTCCGGGTTCAGAAAGGTCTCTGAAATGATCTTCTCTTCCTCACCCGTATCCAGATTGTACCGCCAGAGCGAGCCGTCCTCCCAGGCCGTGTACCATTCGTAGGCTCCTTCATGCCAGATCACGCTGCAACGAACGGATTCTTCGCGGAGAGGTGACGTTGTTTTCTCCTTCATGTCGTACACCATGGTGATATTTGCATATTGTCCGTCATCAAATTTTATCTCTGAGTCATAGTAAACCTTATCCCGATATACATATATTTCATCGGGAACATCCGGGTAACTCCACTCATAAACCAGCTTCGCGTCATTCATGAGCAGATCAAAGGAATACAGGCCGGTGACACGATCATCCCCTTTGACGCCTTTCAAAACAAGATAACAACGGTCATCCGCGACCTGACATGACATAGTTCCAAAAAGGTTACTGAATATACAGTCCGTATGCTTACAGAGAGGATCTTTACAAATCTGTATGAGCTGCCCTGTGAGCTTACTGAACATGAGGCCGCCGTATCGGACGTCAAGGATCACGTAATACGGAGTGTTTCCAAAAGCATCGTTTTGATTGTTATAAACCGACCGCTCCTCCTCCTTCATGAAGGAGGCATACAGCTCCTCCGCTGTCCAGCCCTCGTAGGGGTTGCCGGTGATCTTGTCACTTTCACCGCCGCTTACGGGAGGAGTAACAATGGGGATATCGGGGGGCAT
>JAFQOC010000454.1 GCA_017420845.1 Clostridia bacterium | reverse complement strand
GTATACCACTGGGCGAAATCCACGTCCATGGAGGTGATCTGTTCTACGAATTTATCCTTTGCCATAACAATTTTCAACCTTTCTCGGGTAAAATATCAATAGATAATTTATTATAACTCATGTGGGCGGATTTGTCAAGGGGGATGGGGGATATTTTGCGAAAAGGGGATAAAAAAAGGCCACCGCGGGGGGCGGTGGTCGGAGATAAAGCAAGTCGGGTGTGTTGCGCTGTCAGCCTATACGCCAAAATGGATGCGCACGTTCTCTCCCACTTTGTAGCCGATGGCATTCCATTCTGCTTCGGTGCCGCGGAAGTAGATGTCGGTCAGGCCTTCCATACGCTCAAAGGCGGAGGGCTCTGCTTGCTTGACGCCTGCGGGGATGGTTATGGCGGTGATCCCGCTGCAGCCCGAAAAGGCGTTGGCACCGATACGGTTCAGGGTGTTGGGAAGGACCACTTCGGTCAGGCTGGTACACCCTTCAAAGGCGATGTCATCCAGAATACTCAGCCTGGAGGGGAGGGTCACGTTGGTCAGCGAGGTACAGCGTTGGAACGCGCTGGGACCGATGATGCCGAGAGAGGCGGGGAGGGTGATTTCCTTGAGGGCTGTGCAGTTGCCGAAAGCGCTTATGCGGATCTGGGTCAGGGTGCTCGGCAGGGTCACCGCGGTGAGAGAGGTACAGCCCTCAAATATCATGTGGGGCAGCTCGGTGACACGGCATTGGAGGGTGGCGGTCGTAAGCCCTGTGCAGGCTTGGAAGGCTTGGCTTCCAAGATGGGTAATGCTGCTCGGCAGGATGATCTCGGTCAGCTCGGTACAGCCGTGGAAGGCACCGTCATAGATCTCGGTAACGCTGCTCGGGAAATGGACGGCTGTGATGGGCTTTCCGATAAAGGCGATCTCCCCGATGCGGGTGACCTTGTAGCCCTCTATGGAGGAGGGAATATAGATCTCGGTGGCGGTACAGGTGCCCATGCCCGTGATGGTGCAGGTGCGGCCGTCCTCGTTGACCTCATAGGCCAGATCGGTGTGTCCCGTGGCGGGAAGCTGGTTCTGTCTGACCAGAACCTTACCGCACACCGAGCAGTGCTTGCCGTCGCTGAGTCCGGGCTCGCTGACGGTGGGGGGAGTCCCTGGGTCGATCACCTCGGTATGGGGAAGGGTGGGGATGGCTTCGGTCTTGACCGAACCGCAGGGACATACGTATTCCAGCGCGCCCTTCTCAGCGCAGGTGGGCATAGCGATGACCTTTCCCTCGCTATAGGTATGGACATGGCCTTGGGTCTCGGTTTCCGCTGTGGTCTCCTCTTGGGTACCGTTTTCCTCGGTACCGTCAGCGGTCTCCCCGTCCGTGTCCTTAGAGGTGCTTTGCTCGGTAGTCACCTCCCCCGTCCCCACAGGCGGCACATCCCCGCCCTTGCCGAAGAAGAACACCCCTGCGGCCACACCCGCGGCCACAACTACGCCCGCCACCAGGGCGATCCAGCCGCCCTTGGCGACCCACGCCCCAAAGCCTGCCTTGGCGGTCGCCTCGGTGCCGGATAGCGAGTACAAGGCAGGCGGCTCCACAGCCGCACCTACAGCCCCCGCCGCGCCTACGGTCAGAAGCCCCAGCTTCGCGCCCACTTCGATGATGTACTCGTCACGAATGCCGTTCATGGCTT
>JAFQOC010000453.1 GCA_017420845.1 Clostridia bacterium | reverse complement strand
GTTGTCGTAGGCGATGATGATGACCTCGGTGTCCCGCATGCCTTCCCGGATATCGTTCTCCAACAGGGAGGCGAAGGACGCGCCGTCGGTGGGATTCATACGGGCCATTTCCTTCATGATGGAAACCAGGTGAGCGTCCGAGCTTTCGCAGGGGAAGCGGGAGGACATCTCACCGTCGATGGCCTTGCAGTTGGCGGCAAAGCCCACCGAAAAGCCTCCGTAAATGGCGTCGCGGATCAGGGCGGCGCAGAAGGACAGACCTCGCTCGGCACGACGGTTGTATTCCACGCCGTCGATCTTGCTGCCCATAGGCAAATGGAAATCCATGTAGATCATGAGCTTACGGGAGGCGCAGTAATCCCTCGCGTTAACCTTCAGGGGAGAGGCCGAAAAGCCGGTCATGGGAACGCGGGCAGATGCCTTGAAGTTGATCTGGGATACGGGATCGCCAAAGCGGTAGTCACGGATACCCGCCAGGGAAAAGGGATCCGAGAACAGGGGACGGTTGGAAACGAAATCGCCCTGCATACGCCCTACGGCCAGAGTGGGCAGATTCAAGGGAATGGCCTTGGGGTACACGTACAGCTCGGTGGGAGCCTCCATGGGAATGGGACCCTTCTTGGCGTAGATGGTAGCGATTTGCAGCTTGTAATGGCCTCTCTTTTGGGCGGTGATGCGATGATGACGCTTGATCTGCATGTAGGGCCAGAGATTGAAGCGGGAGATACAATACTGCATGGTACTGGAGCCGTCGTGCTCATATTCCTCCAGCTCCAGCTCGTTGAAGAAATAGGATTCCACGTCCACGCCCAAGAGGGGGAAGAAGCCGGGATTGCGGATGGTCTCGATCAGCTCCACTTCCTCGCCCTCGTAGACTCCCTCCTCCGAGAATTGCCGCTCGTAGATAATGCGACCCAGTCGGGCGGCACGCATGGAGCCGTAGATCTTCAGAAGGATCCAGAGAACCAGAAGGATAGCCGCCACCACGATGAGGGCGGTGAAGTAGGGAGAGGTGATGAAGTTGAGGATGCCATTGATAACTCCCTCCGCCGCCGTACCGACCACCGATCCACCCAAAAGGGCAAGGAAAGGTATGTAGGTCATGGCGTTATCTCTCCTCAAAAACGGCTTCGGTGGGTACCGTGACCGAGCCCAGAATGTCCTCAATGATCTCGTAGGCCGCATTCTTCTTGATGCGGGCGGCGTTTTCCAGGGTGAGACGGTGATCCAGAACGGGGTGAGCGGCGCGCTTGACGTCGTCGGGGGTAACGTAGTTGCGGCCGGCGATGGCGGCATAGCCCTTGGCGGCCTTCATGAGGGACAAAGCACCTCGGGGAGACACGCCCAGCAGCACCTTGGGATAGGAACGGGTCTTCTCCACGATGGAGGTGATGTAACCCATCATCTCGCGGCAGATGTAGACCTTTGGCAGTTCCTGGATGGCGGCCACCAGCTCATCGGCGGTAACTACGGGCTGCAGAGTCTCCAGCGGAGAGAACTTATCAAAGCGGGCCAGAATGTCGATACCCTCGGAGTGGTTGGGGTAATCCATCTTACCCTTCATGAGAAAGCGGTCCAGCTGTGCCTCGGGCAGGGGGAAGGTACCCATGGACTCCACGGGGTTCTGGGTAGCGATGACCATGAAGGGCTGAGCCAGCTTGAAGGTTTTGCCGTCGATGGTGGCCTGGATCTCCTCCATACACTCCAGAAGGCCCGACTGGGTCTTGGGGGTAGCGCGGTTGATCTCGTCGGCCAGGACGATATTGGCGAAAATGGGGCCGGGGACGAACTCGAACTCCGACTTCTTCATATTGAAAAAGTTGACACCGGTGATATCGGAGGGGAGCAGGTCGGGAGTGAACTGGATACGCTTGTATTCGCAGGACACCGAGGCGGCCAAAGACTTGATGAGCACCGTTTTACCGGTACCGGGGACGTCCTCCAAAAGGACGTGACCGCCGCAGAGCATGGAGACGATGAGCATGTCGATGGTGTCGGATTTACCGACAATGACCTTGCCGATATTGCTCTTGATCTTTTCATAGACCTCGGTGATGTGGGCAGAAATTTGTGTGGACATAGTGGATTTCCTCTTTCATTCAGAATAGCGCCGGGTCCCCGGACAAATTATACATCTTTTATTGTACAATTATTTTGGGAATTTGTCAAGATGGTTGCGTCATTTTCTACATAATCGACAAATTTTCAGGGTCTCTTTGGGCCACGAAAACCCACAAAAAGGGCTCCCCGTTGTTACGGGGAGCCCAAAGGGTACTATACGGCAAAATCAGTCATTCCTTCTCTTCCGCAGAGCGACGGCGGCGGCCATGGCGGTGAGCAGGGCGGCCGTGCTCACGCCCAGAACCGATCCACAGCCCTTCTTGACGGGCTCGGTGCAGGTCGGAGGCACGGTAGCGGGCGTATCGGTGGGGGTCTCAACGGGGGCGGTGGGGGCTTCGGTCTCAGGAGCCTCAGTCTCGGGGGTGACACCGCTGTTTTCGGTGGTGGAGACAAAGGAGAACTTGAAGCGGCCGCCGGGGGCGACGTCGCCCGTGCCGTAGAAGTCCAGGATATCGCCGCTGAACTTGGTATAGTCCCCCTCGTCGTGGACGTTATCCGTCCAGGCGAAGTTGACGGTGTAATCGTTCCCTTCCAGCCCCAGGGCGGATTTGGGGATCTGGACGGTCATGGTCTTGCCGTCTGCCTTGTACGCCACGTCGGCCACCTTTTCGGTCTTGGAGTAGTCGTTCTCGGCGGTGAATCTCTCCAGCACCAGGGTATCGGCGGAAGCGGCGGACTTGTTCACCACGAAGTCGAAGGTGTTCCAGCCCTGGCTTTCCTGATCGCAGTCGATGTAGAGGTTCATCCACAGGGAGTCGGTGTAGGGGGTGATATTCTCGTTACACTCCACGAAGAAGTACACGAATTCATCATCACGGGCGACTCTCGCGCCGATGATGTCGTTTCTGCCCGAGGTCTCGGTGTAGCGGAGATCTCCGTAGCCCTCGGCGTCGCGGTGGGCGGTGTTTCCGATATAAGCGGCGTAGTAGGGCTCCACGGTGCTCCACTGGTCGGCAGAGCCGTTCAGGTCGATGGTAGCGTTCTGACTGGGGGTAGGGATGGGACGGGCACCCTTGAACTTGCGGACGTAGTTGACCAGCTGGTAGTAGTAGTGGTCCTGCAATTCACCCTTGGTGGGCTCGATATCGCGGGAGAACTCGTCGATGAACTGGTCGGGGAAAGCGTTCTCCACACCGCCCCAATTCTCGTGACGGCCCGCCGTCCACTCGTTCCAGCCCGTAACGAAGATGAGCTGAGGGTCGACCTCCAGAGCGTAGTCGAACTGCTCGGCGAAGAAGTAGCCCCACTTGGTGGCCTCGGTGCCCTCCTTGACGTAGCGGTCGGGGAAGGCGGTGGAGTAGGAGCGGCCCGTGACGTTCTCGCCGTTCATGGCGGTGCCGCCTCCCGTGATATAGTCGCGGTTCTGCGCGATGCCCACGGTGGTCTGCTCAATCTTACCATCCCGGACGTTGTACCGGGTACCCGGGAAGGTCACTTGGGGGTAAGCCGAGAGCCAGCCCCACTGGCCGGTCCTGCGGTACTCGCTGCTGGTCGTGTCACCGCCGATGAAGGGGCGGCGCCAGGTGAAGAAGCGGTAGGTCTCCTTGCGCAGGTTGTCGCTCTGCTGGGCGCTGTGATCGTCACAGGCCATGAGCAGGGGCTTGCCCTCCCAGTAGAACCAGAGGCTGTGGTACTTACCGGGGCGGTAGATGTCCGTATAGAGGCTGACGATCTGGTCCCAGCTCTCGTTGAAGGGGTAGAAGGGGAGGGTGAAGGAGACCTTGGGGGCATCCACCGCGCCCTCGCGCTGGGCCTTCTCCCAGGTGGGGTAGAGGACGTCGTAGCTCTCCTTCCAGGTAAAGCCGCCGTTGGTGTTGTCGGTGAAGATGGTATCCACCCCCGCGTTGGCCAGCAGCTCGGCGTGCTTACGGAGCACCCACTCATCGGTGGTCTTGTAGTAGCCGAAGACGGGCTCGTTCCAGAAGTAGGACACGTTACTCGGCCAGGCGGAGTGATCGTAGTCGTTCTTGGCCTCGGGGTACTTCTGCATGAACTCGGTGAGGTTCAGCGGGGTCGGGCCGCCGCCGTGCCAGGTCCAGTAGAACATGGCCACGGTTTTGTCCTTGGGGTCGCCAACCTCGGCGTTGGTGAGGGAGACGCGGCCCAGGCCGTCGGTGAAGACCCAGGTATCGGGCATGACCTTATGGGTATTGAGAAGGTGATCCTCGGCGGGGACCCACTCCTCGGGAGGCGTGTGCTTACCGTCGATGCCGTCCAGCATACTGCTGACAGGCAGGAAGGGAGTCTCGGGCTTCTCGGTGAAGGTGACGGTCATCCACCAGTCGGCGCGGGATTCCTTGCCGCTCTCGTAGCAGTAGCCTTGGGAGACCGTCATGTCCTTCTGCATGACACCCACAGTGCCCTTGATATCGGCGATGCGGAAGAGGTACTCCCCCGCGGGCTGGGCGTCAAAGGTCAGCTCGTTGGTGGCGCAGTCCACCAGCGGGGAGATCCGCTTGTAGGCGATGGGCTCGGAGGCGAGGGTGGTGTTGTAATCCACGTCCCATTTATAGAGAGCGAGGGAAGCCTCGGCGTCGGTCTGGGCCCAGGTGGGCATGACGGCGGTCAGCTTGGTGAAGGGGGCGCCCAGGTTGACGCGGATGCAGTAGTCCGAGATGATCTGCTTGGGACCCATGCCGCCGCCGTTGTGGGCGTCCACCGCCACGGGGCCGTCAGCCGCCAAAACGGGGATGGCGCAGAGACTGCCAAAGAGGAGGCAGACAGTGAGGATGAGGGTGATGATCCGGAAAGTTGATCTCATAGGTGTTGCTCCTTTCGGGATGTGGTCCCATTATAGCATAGCTTAGCGCTGTCGGTCAAGAAGGCCCCCGCATTTTTGGAGAAGTGAACAAAGGGAGCTTTCCTATTTTGTCTGCTTTCACAAAAGATCCCCCGCCATAGGGCGGGGGATGGGATATGAGATCAGTTGTCCTTTTTCTTCAGAGCGATGGCGGCGGCCATAGCGGTAAAGAGGGCGGTGATGCTGAGGATAGAGGACTTACAGCCGCCCTTGGAGGCCTCGGTCTCGGTGGGAGCCTCGGTGTCGGGGGTATCGGTGGGCGCCTCGGTGGGCTGCTCGGTGGGGGTCTCCTCGGGATCGGTGGCGGGCTCGGGCTCGGTGGGAGTCTCGGTAGGCTGCTCAGTATCGGCAGACTCACCCGTGGCGTTCTCGGTGGTGGAGATATAGGAGAACTTGAAGCGTCCCGAGGGAGCCACGTCGCCCGAGATGTAGAAGTCCATGATATCGCCCGAGAACTTGGTATACTTGTAGTCGGAGTCGCCGCGCTCGCCCGCGTCGGCCTCGTCGTGAACGTTATCGGTCCAGGCGAAATTAACGGTGAAGTCGTAGCCGCTGATATTCAGCATGGTCTTGGGCACCTTGACCTGCATGTACTTGCCGTCCACGGTGTACTCTACCTCACCGACCTTCTCGGTCTCGTAGCCGTTACCCGTGAACTTCTCCAGAACTGCCTTGGTGGCGGAGGGGGAGGTCTTGTTCAGGACGTAGTCGAAGGTCTCCCAGCCCTGGTTCTGCTGGTCGGAATCGATGTAGAGCACCATCCACAAAGGATCGGTGTAGGGGGTGATATTATCAAAGCACTCCACATAGAAGTAGAGGTTATCGGCATCGCGGGCGACTCTTGCGCCGATGATGTCGTTACGGCCGGAGTACTCGTGGTACCGGAGGTTACCCCAGCCCTCGCCCTCGCGGTCACCGGTGTTGCCGATGTAGGCGGCGTAGTAGGGGCCGACCTCACTCCACTGGGTGTTATCCTTGGTGATGTCGATGGTAGCCTGCAGGGTGGGGGTGGGGATGGGACGGACGCCCTTGTACTGACGGACGAAGTTGACCATCTGGTAGTAGTAGTGATCCTTCAGAGCACCCTTGGTGGGCTCCAGATCACGGGAGAACTCGTCGTTGAACTGGTCGCAGAAGGCGTTGGGAACCTCAGACTCCCAGCCCGAGGGCCAGCCGTCGATGCGGGCCATGGCCCACTCGTTCCAGCCCGTGATGAAGATAATCTTGGGGTCGATCTCCAGAGCGTACTTGAACTGCTCGGCGAAGTTGTAGCCCCACTTGGAAGCTTCCTTCCCTTCTGTCTCGTAGCGGTTCTGGTTGTCATGGGTGTAGGAGCGGCCCATAACGTAGTTTCCGCTCATGGCGGAAAGCTGACCCAGCTTGTAGTTATGGTTCATGGCCACGCCCACCGTGATCTGCTCGGCCAGCTTGGCCTTGTGATCGTTGCGATCGGCGTAGTAGATGGCCTGGGGATAGGTGGAGAGCCAGCCCCACTCGCCGTATTCGGTGCGGTTGACCACATAGGCCGACTGACCGCCACGGAAGGTGAAGAAATTGGAAATCTCCTTACCCATGTTGTCGGTGGTGGTAATGGCCTTCTTTCTGCCCATAAGGACGGGCTTACCCTCCCAGTAGAACCACAGCTTGTGGTAGTCCCCGGCGCGGTAGAAGTCCATGTACAGATCCCGCACCTGAGTGTTCGTATCCGCACCGCCGCCGAAGGGGAGCATAAAGGAGACCTTGGGGGCCAGGACGCCGTCGTCCATGGCCTTGCCCCAAGACTCAAAAAGGGCGGTGTAGCCGGGCTTGTGGGTGAGGGTGCCGTTGGTGTTATCGGTCAGGACGGCATCCACACCTGCGTTTGCCAGAAGCTCGGCCTGACGGCGGAGCACCCACTGGTCGTTACTCTCATAGTGGCCGTAGATGGGCTCGTTCCAGGAGCCCTGGAAATTAGCGGGGGTCCAGACGGGGTGGTTGAAGTCGCGGACGGCCTCGGGATACTTCTCGGCGGCGTCGTTGACGTTGATGACGGTGGGACGGCCGTTGTGCCAGGTCCAAAAGAACATGGAGACGGTCTTATCCTCGCGTGGATCGCCCACCTCGGCGTTGGTCAGGGATACACGGCCCAATCCGTCGGTGAACACCCAGGTATCGGGCATGACCTCGTGAGTATAGATGAGGCTGTCGGAGGGGATGACGTACTCCTCGGGAGGGGTATGCTTGCCGTCGATGGATGCCGCGATGGTTTCGCACTTGCCGAAGGGC
>JAFQOC010000452.1 GCA_017420845.1 Clostridia bacterium | reverse complement strand
GTACAAGTGCTTCTACTGCGTGGTGGACGAGCACGCCATCACGGTCCGTCAGGTCCCCGCCGACCTCCGCCGCCGCACCTACGAGACCCTGGCTCTCTACATGGCCTGCGGTCTGGATCCCGAGAAGAATACCCTCTACGTCCAGTCCCACGTTAAGGAGCACGCCGAGATGGCATGGCTCCTCAACTGCTTCACGGGCTTTGGCGAGCTGTCCCGCATGACCCAGTTCAAGGATAAGTCCCAGAAGCACGCCGACAACATCAACGCGGGCCTGTTCACCTACCCCGTGCTCATGGCCGCCGATATTCTGCTCTACCAGACCGACGTGGTCCCCGTGGGCATTGACCAGAAGCAGCACGTGGAGCTGTGCCGCGACATCGCCACCCGTTTCAACCAGCTCTACCCCGACACCTTCACCATCCCCGAGCCCATTATGGCCAAGAGCGGCGCCAAGATCATGTCCCTGGCCGACCCCACCAAGAAGATGAGCAAGTCCGACGAGAACACCAACGCCGTGGTCTACATCCTGGACGACCGCGACACCATCATCCGCAAGTTCAAGCGCGCCGTCACCGACTCCGACACCTGCGTGAAGTACGCCGAGGGGAAGGACGGTATCAACAACCTCATGACCATCTACTCGGTCTTCACGGGCAAGACCTTGGACGAGATCGAGCGGGAGTTTGAGGGTCGTGGCTACGGCGACTTCAAGATGGCCGTGGGCGAGGTCTGCGCCGACGCCCTCTCCCCCGTGCAGGAGAAGTTCAAGTGCTTCATGTCTGACAAGGCCCAGCTGGAGGCCCAGATGAAGAAGGGCGCCGAGGAGGCATCCTACGTGGCTCGCAGAACTCTGTCCAAGGTGCAGAAGAAGCTGGGATTCGTGCAGATCCGATAAGAATGAGTCCAATCAATTGAAAAGAGCCGCTTCCATAGGGGAGCGGCTCTTTCTTGTCTTGGGAGAATTGGATTTCAAATTTGGGGGGGTAGGGAAGTTTGAATCCAACCAACAAAATGAAGCCGTAGGGACAGGATGTCGAACTTGTTCGACATCTCGTCTGTCCGAAATATCCTTGATCCGGCAACAAACTTTAATGGGTAGGTTTCGGACGGAGGAGGCCCGTCCCTACATTGAGTCATTGGAAACCCCGCCGCTAAACCCTAATTTGTCATTTTACAACAACCTCTTGATCCCCAACGCCTCCCACGGCAGTATCCCCTCGATCACCGCCGCCTCAATGAGACACCGATCCACTCGCAGAGGCTTCAAAAGCCGCCAATCGGCTTTACCATCCAGGATCTTGTCCAAAATACGGCAACGAGAATCGTAGTCCATGAAGGGAAGCAGATGCTCCAGCATTTCGGGGGTCATGCTTGAGCAATCGGCCTGCTCCAGAAGACGCAGTGTTCCCTCGTCCGACAGGTATGTAGCCAACTCGGTGAGATACGTCAGATTGATGCCGTCCTTCGCCAGATTGGCGGTCAGTTTCGCTACTACGCTGGGTTTGAGCCAAGGAGCCAGACCCGCCACGTCCTCGGGAGTCGTATTGGCGGTGGGTTCCTGACCATGGACAAGGCTGTGAAGGATGGCCGCCTCCCCCTCGGTGGGGCATCCCGCCCCGATGAGTCCATCCACCGACACGCCGAACACCTCGGCCATGGTCACCAGAATGGTTACATCGGGGAAGGAGTCCCCCGTCTCGTATTTAGATACGGCCTGCCGCGTGATGTTCAGCCGCTCGGCCAGATGAGATTGGGTCATATCGGCATTCTTGCGTAGCTGTGCGAGCCTAAGGCCAAAGGCTTGGGTGTTGAACATGGTGATACTCTCCTTTCTCGGGGTTCTCCCATTGCTGTATTCATTGTACCCGAAAACGGGGCAAATGTCAAGCAACGGTTGTTTGCACCGCGAAAAACTTGCTGAAATCAACGAAATAGTGTGATTTCCTGTTGCATAAATCCCTCGCTTGTGTTATAATAAATACATCAATAAAATCAAGGAGACTACTATGCAGATCACCAAAGATATTTTCTACGTCGGCGTCAATGACCACAACATCGACCTCTTCGAGGGTCAGTACGTCGTCCCCAACGGCATGGCCTACAATTCCTACGTCATCATGGACGACCTCATCGCCGTCATGGACACCGTAGACGCCAATTTCACCCATGAGTGGCTGGACAACATCCAGAACGTACTGGGCGGCCGTCAGCCGAATTTCCTCATTGTTCAGCATATGGAGCCCGACCACTCCGCCAATATCGTCAATTTCCTGAAGGCATACCCCGACACTATTGTCGTTGCCTCCGCCAAGGCCTTTACCATGATGAAGAACTTCTTCGGTAAGGACTTCACCGAGAATGGCATGATTATTAAGGAGGGGGATACCCTTAGCCTTGGCAAGCACACCCTCCACTTCGTTGCCGCTCCCATGGTTCATTGGCCCGAGGTCATGGTCACCTACGACTCCACCGATAAGGTGCTGTTCTCGGCCGACGGCTTCGGTAAGTTCGGCGCTCTGGATGCTGACGAGGACTGGGCTTGTGAGGCTCGCCGCTACTACATCGGCATCGTAGGGAAGTACGGCGCCCAGGTGCAGGCACTTCTGAAGAAGGCTGCGACGCTGGACATTCAGACCATCTGCCCCCTCCACGGTCCCATC
>JAFQOC010000451.1 GCA_017420845.1 Clostridia bacterium | reverse complement strand
CGCCGTTGAGCGAGGCGAGGTTAAGGTCAACGGAGTTACCGCCGTTCTGGGGCAAAAGGTCACCCCCGGTGTGGACGAGATCACCTGGAAGGGTAAGCGAATCATCCTCCCCTCGACTCCCTCCAAAATGACGGTCATGCTCAACAAGCCCCGAGGCTACCTGACCACCCTGTCCGACGACAAGGGTCGCCATACCGTAGCTGAGCTGGTTGCGGACGCGGGCATGCGGCTGTACCCCGTGGGTCGGCTGGACATGGACTCCGACGGTCTGCTCCTGTTGACCAATGACGGAGACCTGGCCAATCGGCTCTCCCACCCATCCCATGAGGTAGAAAAAATCTATCTGGCCTACGTAGACGGCCACGTCACCTCCGAGCAAATGAATAATATGACCCTGCCCATTGAGATCGACGGCAAGATGACATCCCCCGCCCGCGTGCGCAAGGCCGCCTACAATCAGGTGGAAACGGTTCTGGAGGTCACCATCCACGACGGTCGTAACCGTCAGGTCCGCCGCCTCTGTGAGCGTGAGGGGCTTGTGGTCCGCAAGCTGACCCGTGTAGCCGAGGGCCCTCTGCTTCTGGGAGATCTGGACGAGGGAAAATGGAGAAAGCTCTCGGATAAGGAGCTCCGCAAGCTCAAGGGTCAGCAAGGCTAACGGGACAGTACAAGACGAAAAGGAGAATCATCATGCTGGAAGTATTACCCATTCAAACCAAGCTGGAGCAGGAGGCCATCTGCGCCCGCTGCGGCATTTCTTACAAGGTGGACTGTATGGCCTATCACGCGCTTGTAGATGGCCGTCTCACCGCAGCCTGCCAGTTTTCCATGGACCCCGAGGGGGGACACATCCTTGATCTGGCCATGGTCAAGGACGTGGAGTTTTCGGACGTGGACCGCATCGAGTCTCTCTTCGTCATGGGTCGAGCGACTCTGAATTTCATTGATCTCTGCGGAGTCCACAAGGCATATTTTGAGGACGAGTCCTTTGACGGCGAAGGCATGATCCGATCCATCGGCTTTGAAAAGCAGGAGGACGGACGGTGGTTCGTGGATCTGACGGATTTCTTCGTAGAGCCCTGCCAGCATGGACACGGCTTGAAACGAGAGTAAGAAACGCTCCTGCTTTCTGAAACACGAAAAGCACACGGCTCAAAGCCGTGTGCTTTTCGCTTCCCAATGGATCAGGGTGTGATGATAAATTTTCCCTTTGCACGCAGGGCTCCGTCGGAGAGGATCTCGGGGAGCTTGTCCAGAGACTCGCAGGCGTAAACCATGGAGGAGACGTCGATCTTGCCGCCGTCAATGAGATCAAGAGCACGCTTCTGGGTGTAGGGGTTGATGAAGGAGGCCTTGAGGGTAATCTCCTTCTTGAAGATCTCAAAGGGCCTCATGGGCATCTCGTCGGCGGGAGCGGTGAGGCCGAAGAGCATAACGGTGGACTTTTTGCCCGCGATGGCGATGGCCTGCTGCATGGTGGCGACCTTGCCCACGCACTCGATGACACAGGCGATGCGATCAATGCCCTTGGCGGCCAGCACGGTCTTGACGTCCTCGGTCAGCGGGTCGATAGTGAGATCGGCGCCCAACTTGACGGCAAGGTCCCGCTTCTCGGCCACGGGCTCAATAAGGATGAGCTTCCCTGCCCCCGAGATCTTGGCCAGTTGGAGCATGAGCAGTCCGATCATGCCGCCGCCGATGACAGCAACGGTGTCACCGGGCTTGATCTCACAGAGGTCGATGCCGTGGACACAGCAGGCCACGGGCTCGGTCATGGCGGCCATCTCGAAGGTGGTAGTATCGGCGATCTTGTAGACCTGGGACTGGGGAACGGCGCAATACTCGGCAAATCCGCCGTGGACGGTGGTACCGATGCCGATCATATGCTCGCAGAAGTGGCCGATGCCGGCCTTGCAGTATGCGCACTCGTTGCAGAGCTTATTGGGATCCACGCAGACACGGTCTCCCACCTTGACGGCGGTCACCCCCTCACCCACTGCCTCGACAATACCCGAGAATTCATGGCCCAGCACGGTGCCCGCAGGGGTGGCGGCGGCTCCCTCGTCGCCGTGGAAGATATGTACGTCGGTGCCGCAAATGCCGCAGGCCTTGACCTTCAGAAGGACCTCTCCGGCCTTAGGAGTGGGCTTGGGAATGTCGAGAATACGGAGATCGGTAGCTTGGTAGAATACAGCGGCTTTCATGGGAGTACCTCCAAGTTGATTCGGTGTATCCAGTATAGCACAAACCGAGAGGAAAATCAAGGGGTGTGCCGAGAAGTTTTGAATAGAATTCAGAGAAAATGGACAGGGACAGGACTGATGATTCATGAGTTATGGAGCATTTGTGAATATTCAAAAAACCCTATTGACAAAAATAAAAATGTGGTTTAATATGTATAGTGAATGTCGTGTAATTTTACCGAAAAAGGAACACGGGGGATTCGCTCACATGAAACCGATCTCACTTCCCAAGGACATCAAACGGTATGTCCGTAAAACCATCCTGCTTCGCTTTCTGAAATTTTTTATTCTTTCAGCTATATCGTCCTTTTTGATCTATTTCCTGAATGACAGGATTATGGAAAGGTGCCACATACTTGTGTATACGGGCCTACTGGTTGGCTTGGGTATCATGCCCTTTTGGGTGTCGGAGATCCCCATGAAGCTGTTTGACAGCTCCTGGCGTGGAATAGTCAAGGCTGTGGATATCAAGGAGGAAACCGGTACCGTTACCGTCTCCACCCGTGTCATTCCGTACACCAACCATATTTTTATTCTGACTGTTGAAAAAGAAAACGGCAAAATCGTCAAGATTAAAGCGAAGGAATATGGATACAAACGATATAAAAGCAGTAAAGTCCCGCATGCAGGGGATATTCAGCATCACTTGAACGATTACAAAGAAGGCGATACCGTCTACCATTTTTACGGCCTGACCGAGCTGTTTGTCATTGGTAAGAACAGACCAATGAACGTAAACTGCGTGGTATGCGGCTCGGAGAATCCCCGTAATTCCACTTACTGCCATCACTGCGGCCACACCCTGCTGCACACACTTTTGGAAAGCGATGCACAATCGGATGAAGGAAGATCATCATGAAATAGTAGGAATCGATTATGGTTCAAGAGATTTCTTGGAAGTCGTAAAGGTATTTGATGAATTGATCACAATGGCAGATTCATTCTGCCTTTTGATTATTCCGTCTTTACCCGGTTCACAATTTATGGTATAATCAACTCATACAAGCACGCAAAGGAGCGCAACATGGAATTTCAGAATCTGCATCACAAGGAATGGTTGAAAATCTACATCCCCGAGGCAGTCTGTGCCTTTGGCGGAGATTACTGCATCCATGTCAATAAGGGAGACCCAAAAAGACTGATCTTTTACCTCTGCGGCGGAGGTGCGTCCTGGTGTCGGGAAAGCGCCATGTGGCCCTCCTGTCCCGAAACGGCGGAAAAATATCGCCACGTAGGGCTCTACACCATTGTAGCTGACCCCCAGCCTGAGATCATGTCCATCCAAACGGGAGAGAAGAGCGGCATACATTCCACCACCGGCGAGAATCCCTTTGCCGACTGGAGCGAGATCATGGTTCCCTATGTGACTGCCGACTTCCATGCAGGGGCGGGAGATTTGACCTTCACAGGCGCCGACGGGCAAGAGCATACGCTGCACCACCAAGGGTATACCAATCTGCAAAAGATTCTGCAGAGAGCCCGTGAGTGGTTTCCGAATCCGGAGCAGCTACTCATTTGCGGTGAAAGCGCCGGAGCCTTTGGCGTTGCCGCCGTTTCGGGTGATATCATGGATGCTTTTCCCGACTGTTCCGACGTGACCATTCTCTGCGACAGCGCCATGGTTCCCTACGACGGGTGGGCAACCACAGCCAAAGAGCTTTGGCAAAGCCCGCACCACATTGCCGACGCGGTACACAGTGACAACATCACGCTGGATTGGTTCAAGGCAATCCACAAGCGGTACGGCGACCGCCCCCGTTATCTCTATACCTGCGGTTGCCGTGACCACGTGCTGCTGCTATTCTGGCACTATGCGGTAGACGGCCAATTCATCGTAGAGGAATCCTTTGGTGAAGCATTTCGTGAAAAACTGCGATGCATGTGCACGGAAATGAAGAAACTGACACCGAAATTCAGCCTCTATATTCACGATTTCATGAAGGAGGAGCTGGCCCCCGGTGTGCAGCATTGCATTTTTGGAAACGAATCCTATACCGGGAGATGTATCGATGGCGTATCGCCTGTGGCATGGCTGGGGGATGCCATGAATGATCAGCAGTATGACGTGGGATTGCATCTGTTGGAGGGGTAGACCAAATCTGAAGATTCACAAAAAATTTTCCTTCTCCCCCTTGCCAGAAGCCGAAATATATGGTATACTATATTGGTTAATGTGAAAATCTGACACAGAATCCATATTTGTGAGGTATATACCGTGATCGTACAACTGGAAGAAGCCAAGCACGCTCTCATCGCCATGCGTCCTGAGCTCAAGGAGCTGGGACAGGCCCTCCGCGTGGAATTCCTCGCCGCAAAGGCTGAGGAGCTGGAGCAGGAGACCCTGGCTCCCGATTTCTGGAGCAACCAGAGTAACTCCTCCAAGATCCTGCAAACCATCAAGCAGTACAAGGACACCGTCGAAAGCTATGAGGCCCTGGTCGCCCGTCTGGAGGATGCCATCGCCCTGTGCGAGATGTCCATTGAAGAAAACGACGAAAGCTCCCTGGAGGAGATCCAGGCCGAGCTGGCAGCCATCACCGAGGAGGCCGAGCACAAGCGCATCGAGGTACTCATGTGCGGTGAATACGACGATTCCACAGCCATCGTGTCCTTCCACCCCGGCGCAGGCGGCACTGAGGCACAGGACTGGTGCCAGATGCTCTACCGCATGATCAACCGCTGGGCCGAGCGAAACGGCTTTAAGGTCAAGCTGATGGATTGGCAGGACGGTGACGCCGCCGGTTTGAAATCCGCCACCATTACGGTGGAGGGTCCTCACGCCTACGGTTACCTCAAGAGCGAGCACGGCGTGCACCGTCTGGTCCGTGTCTCTCCCTTTGACGCCGCGGGAAGACGTCAGACCTCCTTTGCCTCCATCGAGGTCATGCCCGAATTCCCCGACCTGGACGAGGTGGAGCTCCGCGAGGAGGACTATGAATTCATGGCCTACCACTCCAGCGGCGCGGGCGGTCAGAACGTCAACAAGGTCTCCTCGGCAGTCCGTATCACCCACAAGGCCACGGGCATCGTGGTCTCCTGCCAGACCGAGCGTTCCCAGCCTCAGAACAAGGAAACGGCTCTCCGTATGCTGAAGGCCAAGCTCATGGACATCAAGATCCGCGAGCGCCTGGACACCATCGAGCAGGTACAGGGTAACAAGAACAACATCGAGTGGGGCTCCCAGATCCGCTCCTACGTATTCATGCCTTACACCCTGGTCAAGGACACCCGTACCGGCTACGAGGACGGCAACGTGGACGCCGTCATGGACGGTAAGATCGACGGATTTATCAACGCGTATTTGAAGCATATCACCAAGAATTGATGCAGAATCGGGCTCCCTTGCGGGAGTCCTTTTCTTGTTGAGAACGGGGGAAAAAATTGTGTTTGTCGCTGAGCAAAGCTCAGCAGAGAGATACAAGATATGTGCCGAGCAAGCTCGGCCGATACAAGATATAGAACGGATTATGCCGTAACGGTTTTTCATATCTTGTATCTTTGTATCTTGTAACTTGTTTCTCGCAGAAAAACTGCAATTTGAAATCGCCATTATCTTGACAAATCGGGAAATATATGATATGCTATTCCCATAAGACTCTATACGACTGCAGAAAGGTTGAAATACTATGGATTTTTTGCACGGCAATGCCATCGTCGGCCAGTCCGGCGGCCCCACCGCCGCCATCAACGCCACCCTCGCGGGTGTCATCCGGGGTGCGCTGGATGAGATCGCTAAGGGGGACGGCGCGGCCATCTCCCATCTGTACGGTATGCGCAACGGCGTGGAAGGCCTGCTCCGCGAGGATGTGGTAGTGCTGGACGAGCTTTTCGCCCCCGACTCGGACGGCCATTACACCGCCCTCGACCGCCTGGCCCTCACCCCTGCGGCCGCTCTGGGCTCCTGCCGTAAGAAGCTCCCCGCCGCAGGCGCAAAGGATGAGGCCGAGACCATGGACAAGCTCTTCACCATCCTCGCGAAGTACGATATCCGCTACTTCTTCTACATCGGCGGCAACGATTCCATGGACACCGTGGCCAAGGTTTCCGCCTACGCTGAAAAGGCGGGCTACCCTATCCGCATCATGGGCGTGCCCAAGACCATTGACAACGATCTGGTGGGCACCGACCATACCCCCGGCTTTGGCTCGGCGGCCAAGTACATCGCCGTTACCATGCAGGAGATTTTGCGGGATACCGCCGTCTACACCGTCCCCGCCGTCACCATCGTGGAGATCATGGGGCGTGACGCGGGCTGGCTCACCGCCTCGGCGGCGCTGGGCAGACTGACCTGTGGCATTGAGCCCGATCTGGTCTATCTCCCCGAGCGTTCCTTCTCCCATGAGCAATTCTTCGCCGATATCCGCGAGGCGCTCTCCCGCCATCCCAACGTGGTGGTG
>JAFQOC010000450.1 GCA_017420845.1 Clostridia bacterium | reverse complement strand
GTACTTTGACAACTATTTCATGCAGCTGGTCAGCTACGTCCGTAAGTACAAGGGCACCGACGAGACCCCCGTCTACCCCGCTGTCAGGAGCGTGGGTGTGGAGTGGAGAAAGAGCTTCGACCTCTCCCCCGCCACCTACGACTGCTTCCTGGACGGCGATATGCACCGCCAGGCAGAGGGTCAGGGCGGTGTGATCTACACCAACTTCACCGCCCGTAACGTCATGGACAAGATCGGCGTCATGCACGATAAGGACAGCATTACCTTCACCATCCGCACCAAGGACCAGATCACCGATCCCCTGGGTGCCGGCTCCTGGATGAAGATCTTCCTCAACGTCAAGGGTGGCGAGGGTTACCAGTACGTTCTTAACCACCACACCCGCAGGGATGGCACTACCACCTTGGGTAAGGTCATCGGCGAGGGCGACGATCTCACCACCGTGGACGTCCCCGATATGCTCCTGCGCTACGAGGTCCGCGGCGACGTCATGAAGATCAGCGTCCCCCGCGCCGTCATCGGCCTGGATCACGACGATTTCACCCTGTGGTTCAAGGTGGCCGACAGCCGCGAGAAGTACCGCAAGGTAGAGGACTTCTACGACAAGGGAGACGTGGCGCCCTTGGGAAGACTTAACTTCGTGTACCGCGGCGAGTAGTTCGTTTATCGTTTAGGGGAGGGGTAGCGCTCCTCCCCTTTTTTTGCTGAATATCTGTTCAAATTGCAGTTTTTCGGTGAGATACAAGTTACAAGATACAAAGATACAAGATATGAAATAACCTTGCGGCAACAACCGTTCTATATCTTGTATCATGTATCTTGTATCTTGTATCTTGTATCTCTGTATCTTGTATCTGTTCGATAAACCCAAATTTGAAACACTCCAAAACAGTATCCCTGAAAGGAACACACTCATGACTAAAGTAAAAATCACCGTCTTGAAAACCGACTTCTACCCCGACCTCGCCGCCGAGTACGGTAAGCCCGAATTGGGCCCTTGTTCCGCTATGAAGGTGGGCGACGTCTTCTACGCTGACGTCAAATGTCCCGAGGGCTTCTGCCATACTGCCTGGAGCTGTATCTATCAGTACGTTTTTGCCCTGGCCAATGGCGGCGGGCGCGAGGGCTTCTTCTACAACGATTGGTGCCGCGAACCCGGCGTGGCCATCAGTAGCTGTAACGATGGATTCAGACCGGTTATTTTTAAGCTGGAGGCAACGGATATTCCGTCGGAAAAAGGGAAGCAAACAAATCTCCGTAATAAAAATCTACAAACCCCTTGCAAAAATTTCAATTCTGTGGTATAATCAAACCGTGAATTGCTTGCCGCATCCAAACTGCGGCAGAGAGGGGTTAATCCGTGAATACCATTATGAAAAATATGTCCCGTGTTCTTCTGATTGTGGCCGCCGTGCTCATTCTCGGAGGTATCTGCATGCTGGCCCTGCTGGTCCCCGGCGCAGCCTCCCTGTTTTATAAGGTCTGCCTGGCCATCGTCTCCATTCTTTGCATCC
>JAFQOC010000449.1 GCA_017420845.1 Clostridia bacterium | reverse complement strand
GTTATGATCCTACATAAAAAATGAGGGTAGGGGCGCACCTGTGTGTGCGCCCGTTACTTAGCGGTCTCATCGTGCATATCCGGTGACATACGCACCGTTAAACCCTAATTTGTTTTCCCTCAATCCCTCTCCGTCGCCGCGAAGATCTCGTCCCTCACCCACTTCTGCAAGGCGGCCACCACCTCGGGTGCCTGCCCACCCACGGGCTTGCCCTCGATCTCCACGCACCGAAGCCCCGGGGCGGAGGAGGAGGAGATCAGAACCTCCTTGGCGTTCAGCATCTCGTCCACCGTGAAGGGAGTCTCGTTCACGGGGATCCCCAGCTCGCGGCAGGCGGTGAGGAGGTGGGCGCGGGCGATGCCGGGGAGGATGAGATTGTCCAGGGGGGCGGTCTGGAACTCGCCCTTCTCATTGATGATGTGGACGT
Source organism: Clostridia bacterium (assembly GCA_017420845.1). Classification (GTDB taxonomy): domain Bacteria; phylum Bacillota; class Clostridia; order Oscillospirales; family CAG-272; genus CAMEON01. The sequence goes on along the minus strand of JAFQOC010000449.1, from coordinate 2,558 downwards.
TGGAGTGGGCGCACTCGGTCACCCGCGTGGGCATCCCGCCGCAAAGCTCACCGCCGAGGCCGCTCTGGTTAGGGGTACGGTACAGAATGGCCTCGTAGACCCCCGCGCGGGCGGCCTCCTGGCTGTACATGACGGCGGGGAGGAGGTTCAGGGTCTTGATGTGGCACTGGTGGAAGCGGATATCCTCGCGGAGGATGGCCTTCACCTCCATGCCGATGTCCTTGATGGGCATGGGCTTCAGCACTACCCAGAAATTGCCGACCATGTCCTCGGGGTAGGTGTGGTTGCGAGGCTGGGTACCTCTCGTGATCTGGAAGTAGACCTGCTGCTCGGGATTATCCACGCGGTTCACCAGATCCCGGATGAGGGTAGCCATCTCCGCCTTCTCCATGGGGATCTTGATGTCCACCATGGCCGCGCTGCGGTAGAAGCGGTCGATGTGCTCCTCCAGGGCGAAGACCTTGTGGTTCCGCGTGAAGGTAGCCTCGTAGACGCCGTCGCCGAAGAAATGGACGCGGTCGTTGAAGGGAACGGTCAGCTCGTCCAGAGCGCCGATACTCCCGTTGTAGTAGCCCAGATTCTGCATGGATGAATGCCTTTCTCGGGGTTCTGCCCCGCGTAAAAAAGTCAGGAAATCGAGAGGGGGCATACCGTACGCGGCCAGAGTACGGCTCACGGGTATGCCCCTGTGGGTCAAGTTTTTTTCTTTTTGAAGACCAGAAGCTTGCTTACATAGTAGTTGGCGGCAATCACCAGCGCCGACACGATTACCTTCGCCCACAGCTCGGCGTCCAGCTTCACCCCCAGCAGAACGGGGGCGTTGTCGGGAGTCAGCCACAGAGCAAGCAAATGGATGAGGCCGTAGGTGGCGGCCAGATCCAGGAAGAAGGTGAAGACGCGGGAGCCTGAGAAGAGCCAGAGCTGATGCCAGAGAGAGCCTTTTGTGTGGTCGGCTTCGGTGAAGACCCATTTGCGGTTGGTGTAGAAGGCCGACAGCAGGGCCGCCAGCCATTGGAGGAGCTGGGCGGTGACGTAGGTCACCGTGTAGGCCGGGGCGGTCTTATCCGCCATGGAGATGTGCAGACAATGCTCGGCCACGCCAAAGACGGCGAGGTAGGTCAGAAAGGCCAGCACCGTCGTCACGATGCCGAAGGCGAAGTACAAAGTCACCTCGCGGCGGCCGCTGTGAGCGGGCTTCATACTGATTTGTCAGCCTGCGAAGCCTCAGCCTCAGCCGCGGCCTCACGGCGGGTCTTGCGGAAGACAAGGAGCTTACTGATGAAGTAGTTGAGGATGACCACCAGCACGGCGGCGATGATCTTGAAGAGGTACTCGTTGAGTCCCAACCAGGTGCAGAAGACACCCATGATGGCCTCCTGGAGAAGGAGGGTCAGGACGCGCCCCCCCGCGAAGGCGGCGATCTCACAGACGATGGGGATGAATCCCCGTCTCTTGCTCTCAAAGACCCAGATGCGGTTGGTCACGTAGGCGAAGGTCACGGCGGCCACCCAGGCGATGACGTTGGCACCGTGGAGGAGGATGGGGGTGGCGTCGATGGCTTCGCCCCAGAAGTAGTAGAGCAGGAAGGACACGCTCCAATCGATCACGGTGGTCATGCCGCCGAAGATGATGTAGAGGATGACGCTCTTATGCTTTTTCAGAAATTCCAGCATGTTGAGATTCCTTTATTTGACGGATCAGTTGATCTTGTAGGTGGTTCCCTGGGGGGTGTCGATCAGAGTCACACCCTTTGCGGCCAGCTCGTCGCGGATGCGGTCGGCCTCGGCGAAATTCTTCTCCTTCTTGGCGGCCTTGCGGGCGTCGATGGCGGCCAGGATCTCGGCCACGAAGGGATCGGCAGCGGCGGCGGCGCGCGCCGCTTCAGCGGATGCCTCCTCGGCGGCCTTCTTGGCGGCATCATGAGCGGCGCGCTCGGCGGCCAGCTTGTCGCGCAGAGCGGCGGCGCGGTCCAGAAGACCCACCGAGAGGACGGTATCGAAGTCAGCCAGAACCGCCAGCTTGGTGGCGTCGCTGACCTTGGCCTTCAGCACGTCGTAGATGGCGGTGACGGCCAGGGAGGTGTTGAGATCGTTGTCCAGAGCCTTGACAAAGCCCTCCTTGAGGGTGGCGGCGGCATCCTCGTCCACCTCGCCCTTGGCGGGATCCAGAGCGGCGATGCGGGCGATCAGCTTATTATATGCCACGGCGGCGTTGTCCATGTTCTCCCAGGAGAAAACCAGGGACTTGCGGTAGTGGGACTGGAGGCAGAAGAAGCGGTAGACCATGGGATCGTAGCCCTTCTCCTCCAGGAGGGAGACGGTGAGGAACTCGCCCTTGGACTTGGACATCTTGCCTCCCGTGGTGTTCAGATGGAGCACGTGAACCCAGTATTTGCACCAGGGATGGCCGATGTAGGCCTCGGACTGGGCAATCTCGTTGGTGTGGTGGGGGAAGGCATTGTCGAGGCCGCCGCAGTGGATGTCCAGATCCTCGCCCTGGTGCTTCATGGAGATGCAGCTGCACTCGATGTGCCAGCCGGGATAGCCCACACCCCAGGG
>JAFQOC010000448.1 GCA_017420845.1 Clostridia bacterium | reverse complement strand
TTACGGCTGTGACGTGATCAAGCAGGTTTATGACGAGTTCGCCGCCAATCCCGGAGCCGATATGGTCATCGGCTCCCGTAATCTCCACAAGGACGGCTATGAGGGTTATACCTTCATCCGCAAGCTGGCCTCCAAGATCTACATCAAGGTGCTCTGTCTGGTGGGGGGCTTCAAGCTGTCCGACTCCCAATGCGGCTGTAAGGCATTTACCCGCGAGACCGTGCTGGAAATCTTCCCCCGTTGCGAGGTCAACGGCTTTGCCTTTGACTTTGAGGCCATTCTGTGGGCGACCAAAATGAAGAAGACCATTGTGGAAACTCCTGTCAAGATCATTAATCACAGAGAGTCCAAGGTCAACGTTTTCAAGGATACCTTCAAGATGCTGAAGGATCTCTCCAAGATGAAAAAGCGCATCAAGAAGATCGAGATCGAGATCAAATAATCCCAAATCCCCGCGAAAGCCGCGGGGATTTTCCTTTTTTTACCCCGGATTTCGCAAAAAATCCCCCAAAAGGTCTATACAAAATAATGTTTTTATGATATAATATACTCTGTATACAAATATCAGCCCCGAAAGGAAACTATCATGGCATATAACGGAAGCAAGAAACCGTCCAACGGTGGCGGCGGCAAGGGAGTCAAGAAGTACCCCGCCGACCGCAACTTTACCCCTGCGGGAGAGCGTCCTCGTAAGGAGGGAAGATCCTCCGAGGGCAGGCCCGTCGAGGGAAAACCCTATGACCGCAAGCCCCGCGCGAGCCGTCCCCGCGAGGAATATAAGAATCCCGACAGAAAGCAGTACGATCGCGCAGAGGTATACGAAGCCGAGAACCGAAACACCTCCGATCCTGAGACAGAGGGCGGTTTTGAGGATGTTGCTCTCGGAACCGTGATCGGCCGCAATGCCGTCCGCGAGCTGCTCCGCTCCGACCGTACCGTAGACAAGCTCCTGGTGCGCCGCGGAGACCGCGAGGGCTCCATCGTGGTGCTGGTAGCCGAGGCCGTGGAGAAGGGAATCCCCGTGGTGGAGGTGGATAAGGCCAAGCTGGACTCCCTGGCAGGCTTTGTGCCCCATCAGGGTGTCATCGCCATGGTTGCCCAGAAGGAATATTGCACCGTGGAGGATATTCTGGCCATTGCCGAGGAGCGCGGAGAGAAGCCCTTCATCGTCATTGCCGACGGCATCACCGATCCCTACAATCTGGGCGCTCTCATCCGTTGCGCCGAGGGCTGCGGGGCTCACGGTCTGATCATCCCCCGCCGCCGTGCCGTAGGTTTGACTGCTCTGGTAGCCAAGTCCTCTGCCGGCGCCATGGAGCATCTGGCGGTGGCCAAGGTGGCCAATATCCACCAGACTATTCTGGACCTGCAGAAGGCGGGGGTCTGGGTCTACGCCGCCGAGGCCGGCGGTGCCTCCCATTACGATACCAATTTCAAAGGCCCCTGCGCTCTGGTTATGGGCAGTGAGGGCGACGGTGTGTCCCGCGTGGTCAAGGAGACCTGCGACGGCGTGGTCTCCATTCCCATGTACGGTCACGTCAACTCCTTCAACGTATCCACCGCCGCCGCCGTTATTCTGGCCGAGATCGCCCGCCAGCATCATAAGGAATAAAATTCCCTTACATATAGAAAACGAAGGGAGGGAACGACTTGTCCGAAAAGAAAACAACTTCGAATCAGTCCCCCGATAATGAGTCCATGCGCCCCGAGGAGCTTCTCCTTGCTTCCATGAGCAGGAATGAAGCCGCTGATGAAGGGATCACCTCCATGGATGAAGATGATCCCTTGAACGCCATACTCCGTTCTGCCTTGCAAGGCTCTGACCGTCCTGCCGAGACCCTGAGCTTGGATCTGGATACAAGTGAATTTGAGGTTGAGGACGAAGAGGAGGAGACCGTGGAAGAAATTTCCGAGGAGTCCGACGAGGAATTCGACGAAGAAATCCCCGAGGATATGGACGGGGAGACCGTAGAAGAAATTTCCGAGGAATCCGACGAGGAATTCGACGAAGAAATCCCCGAGGATATGGACGGGGAGACCGTAGAAGAAATTTCCGAGAAATTCGACGAAGAATCCGACGAGGAATTTGACGAAGAAATCCCCGAGGATA
>JAFQOC010000447.1 GCA_017420845.1 Clostridia bacterium | reverse complement strand
CTTCGCCCCCTGCACCCCTGCCAAGGCGCGAGCGGAACGTGAATGTTCAAACTCACCGATAAACTGCAATTTACCTGACGCTGCTTATTACAATTCCTTAACGTTCTCCTCGTCAAACAGCCCCGAGGCCTTGACAGCGTCGGTGCCGCCGAGGATGGTCTTGACGCCCTTGCCCGCGGCCTGCAGAGCACGGATGGTGTCCGCGTATTCCTTGAAGTCAGCGGGGGTGGTGGTGAGGATGGTCTCGATCTCGGCCTGACGGTCGGCGGCGGTCTGACCCACCAGGTAGCGGGCAAGTGCAGCGTTACCGAGGTCGATCTCGGAGCGGGGGGCGAAGTAGGCCGAGCCCACGGTGGAGACGATCATGGAGCCGATCTCCTCCTCGGCGGGCATATTGGCCTCGATCCAGGCGGGGACGCTTCCGTAGACACCGAAGGTATCGGTGACGCGGGGGTCACGGTAGGAGACGTAGCCCACGATACCCTGACGGAAGCCGATGGCGGAAGCGCCGTAGGCACCGCCCTTGGCGCGGATCTCATCCCAGAAGCACTTGCTGTACAGGTGGGTGTGAATGACAGCCAGCTTGGGGCTGTAGGTCTTGCACGCGTCGGCCAGATCATAGACCTCGGCGCAGTAGTTGACCTCGCCGGGAATGGTGAGGGCGTAGTTCTCACGGGGCAGGAGGGTCAGGGGGCAGGCGGCCTTTGGGGCGATGGAGGTAGCCACAGACAGGTTACCGATGGCGGTCTTCCATGCCTCGTAGGCGTCGGCCTCACCCGTAAAGTAGGCGAGAGGCTGAACCGTCTTCGTCAGCTTGTCCCAGACCTTGGCCATACCCGCCATGAGGGCGTCGGCGTTGTCATCAAAGCGATTGGCCAGATCCGACAGGTTGCGGTAGGCCGACTCACCCGACAGGTACTCGTCGTACACACCCGACAGGGTCAGGGTACGGGTGGCCAGACGCAGGGCGGTCATGTTGCCGCGGCGGATCATCATATTGCGGACCCCCGAGGCGTTGGAGAAGATGCGGGAGAGGATGGTGCGGTCAAAGACGGGAGCGGCGATGTACTCGTTCAGGAGCGCCACCGCGTCGGTGAGTTTCTCGGCGGGGGTGTCCAGATTGATGGCAAGGTAAGCGTCTCCCGTGGTCTCCACCCGGAGTCCCAGCCCCGCGTTGGTGTGGAGGCTCACCCACTTCCGGGTCAGCTCGGGAACCGAGTAGCTTCCCGCGGGCAGGCTCATGAGGGCATCGTGGAGGCAACGGACGTAGAACAGCTCGGTCTCGTCCAGCCCGCAGAGGTCAAAGAGGAGCCCCGCCATGACCATGCCGTTGGTGTTGGTGATATAGGACAGAGACTTGGCGTCACAGCCGCCCACCTTAGCGGTCTCCTCTGCCATGTCGCGGACGTTGGAGGTTGTGTTGATGTCAGCGGGGGAGAGGTGGGGGACGGATGCCTCGGCCTCGGGGGAATCGGGGGCGGTGAGGTACTCGTTGAAGGCGGCCATCTTGGCCTCCAAAGCGGCATAGCCTTCCTCGGTAGCGTGGACCTTCTCGGCCTCGGCCTCAAAGCGGGCGGTCATCTTGGCGCGCTTTTCCTCGGTGAGGGTGCGGGAGGGGATGCACTTGGTGAGACCCCAGTGGTTGCTGTTCAGAATGTACTTCTCAATGAGATGCTCAAAATAGCGGTCGTCAGCGGCCATGGCATCCCGGAGAGCGGCGAGATCATTGGTGGGGTTCGCGTCGTCGAACTGCACCTGGGCACGAATGAAGGACTCCATGATGCGGAAGCCGGTCTTGACGCTCAAAGAAGCGCGGCGGCAGTCGGTCTCATGACTGTCCACCAGATCACGGATGCGGTCGGCGTCCAGGCCCTTCTCACAGAGGTCCTTCAGGGTATCCAGCACGGCGGTGCGGAAGCCCTCGGCGCATTCGGGGTCGGACTTACCCAGGGTGAAGTAGAGCATGGGCTGGCGGTAGTCGCCCTCACAGCCCATACCGAAGTCCTGACCCACACCCGCGTCCAGAACCGCCTTGGTCAGGGGGGACTCG
>JAFQOC010000446.1 GCA_017420845.1 Clostridia bacterium | reverse complement strand
GGGGTGTCATTTGTGGGGGTTTCATGGGTGTAACCCCCCATAGAAGTGGGCTTGGAGGTAACTCCTACTCGGCGGTTCTCCATGAAAGCACGGTACTCGGTGTAGGCCTCCCCCTTTCGCTCCACGCGGTAGTCGGTGAAATCGCCGCCGCTCCGGCCGTCCACCAGAGTCGCGCCCTGCCCGGGGGTGATCTCGATGATGCGGGTGGCCAGCTTCTCGATGAAGTAACGGTCGTGGGACACGGCGAAGATGGTGCCGTCGAAGCCCTCCAGGGCCGTCTCCAGAGCCTCGCAGGAGTCGATATCCAGGTGGTTGGTGGGCTCGTCCAGCACCAGAAGGTTCATCTTGGAGAGGATGAGCTTGGCCAGGGTCAGCCGCGCCCGCTCACCGCCCGACAGGACGCTGACCTCCTTGTAGACCTCCTCGCCCACAAAGCGGAACTGACCCAGGGTGCCTCGGATCTCGGTCTCGGTCATGCGGGGGTAGGCGTTCCACAGCTCGTCCAGCACGGTGTTTTGCGGGTCAAGATTTTGATTCTCCTGATCGTAGTAGCCGATCTCCACGTTGTAGCCCGCCTCAATGATGCCCGAAACAGGCTCCAGCTTGCCAATAATAAGCTTGATCAGAGTGGATTTTCCGCATCCGTTCTGACCCAGCACCAGCAGGCGGTCGTCCTTCTTCACCAAGAAATTCAGATGCTCAAACAGCATCCTCCCGTCGAAGCCCATGGACACGTCTCTGAGGTCCAGCACGTCGTTGCCGCTGGGGCGGGAGGCGGTGAACTTCAGCTTGATGGGCTTTGGGGCGCTGTCGGGGCGCTCTACCCGCACCATCTTGTCCAGCATCTTCTGGCGGGACTCGGCGGCGATGATGTTGCGCTCACGGTTCCACGCCCGCTGTTGGGCGATGTAGGCCTCCTGACGGGCGATCTCCTTTTGCTGATCCTTATAGTGCTTTTCCTGAATCTCGCGGTCGATGCGGCGCTGCTCCATACTCTTGGTGTAGCCGCCGTTATACAGCTTGGCGCGGTGGTTCTGGATGCAGAGGGTTTTGTTCGTCACGCGGTCCAGGAAGTAACGGTCGTGGGAGACCACCATGACGCAACCGTCGTAGTCGGCGAGGAACCGCTCCAGCCAGCCCAGGGTCTCGATGTCCAGGTGGTTGGTGGGCTCGTCCAAGAGCAGCACGTCGGGCTTGCGGGAGAGCTGGATGCCCAGGGCCAGGCGGGTCTTCTGACCGCCGCTGAGCACCTTCACGGGCATATTGGACAGGGCCTCGTCAAAGCCCAGACTCCGCAAAATCCCCACGCATCGCCCGCGGAACTCCAGTCCTCCGTCGCGGATGAATTTCTCGTTCAGGGCGGAGTAAGCGCGGGTGACGCGATCATATTCCGCCTCCCCCAGGGTCTCCATGCCCAGATCCAGCTGCTTTTGCAGCTCGTCCAGCTCGGATTCCATCCTCAAAAGCGCGGGGAAGGCATGGACCATATGCTGGAGGGCGGACTCCTCCCCGGTGCCGTCCTCGCCGTTCTCGTCGAAGGCCCCCTCCTGAGTCAGAATACCCATGGTCTTGCCCTTGGAGAGGAAGACTTCACCCTCGGTCGGCTCATATTCGCCGGTCAGCAGCTTGAAAAGGGAGGATTTTCCGCTTCCGTTGACACCGATGATGCCCAGCTTGTCTCGCTCGTCCACCGAGAAGGAGACCTTTTCCAGCACCGAGGTGGTGCCGAATCGCAGGGTGAGGTCGGTTGTTGATAAAACGATCATGTGATTTCTCCGAAATGTTAGTTTGTTTTCAAATTTGGGTTTGTAGGGGAGAGGACGCGTCCTTTAGCCTTCCCCAGCGGGGAAGGTGGCACCCGCTTTAGCGGGTGACGGATGAGGAGAGCGGATTGAAGTTTTGTTATCGGGTGTCTGATTGAAAAGCTATATGCGTCAATGGTTTTCTACACCAAGAGCAAAAACTTGTGTGGCTCTCCTCATCCACCGCTTCGCGGTCCCCCTTCCCCGCTGGGGAAGGCAAGGAAAACTCATCCTTCTCCCCGCTAAACCCCAATTTACGTCCCCTTCAATATCTCCACCATCCGCTCATCCGCCGGAATTACCACCACCGAATTTTCCTCGGGGATGGGGATATAGCAGGAGGCGGGGGAGATGGGGGTGTTTTCATATCTGAACACCCGCATACCCTTGCAAAGAGTCTCGCGGGCTTCCTTGGACTTTTGACCGTCCGCTCGGCGGATGACGGTCACGGCGGCGTGATCCACGGTACGAAGTCCCACGCGGCAGACCACCTTCATCTTTTTTCCCGTGATCTCGGTGATGACCAGATCATACTGCTCCATCCCCTCGGCGTCCACGATGGTGTTGGGCTCAATGGCGTAGCGATAGGATTTGAGGGAATAGCCTGCCGTCAGATACACAGCGGCGGTAGCGCAAATAAAGGCGGCCGTTTGGAACAGAAATGGGAGGGGAATTCCCTCCATGCTCCCCACGTAAAACAGGGCAACGGCCGCGATCATGGAGCCGATGACCATGGCGTGAAGGGGCCTTCGGGAGCCGCTTGATTCAAAAGAGTACATGATGATTTTCCTTATTTATCTGTATATTTGTTACCGTTTTGTTCTTGGATCTCAGCTATCCATTGAGCTTCAACAGTTTTGGGAATGCGTAAACTTCTGTATTCATCAAGGCGATATAGGGGAATTCTCCCTTTGCCCTCCGTAAGGATCTCTTTTCCCTTTTCGTAGTCGATCAGATCCAAAAAAATTCTGCCTTGTTCTCCCCGCTCTCCTTCTGCTCCGCCCGTCTGAGCTGACCGCAGGAGGCGTTGATGTCGGCACCCAGCTTCCTGCGCACCGTAGCGCGGATGCCCCGCTTCTCCAGCACCGCCGCGAAGGCCTTCACCGCCTCGTCGGAGGAGCGGGAGAAGCCGGTCTCCTCCACCTCGTTGACGGGGATGAGGTTGACGTGAATGGGCATGGTGGTGGTGCGGGTGCGGAGATGGCGGTTGAGAACATTGGCCAACTTGGATGCCCCCTCGGCGGTATCGTTCTTCCCAGCGATGAGGGTGTACTCAAAGGACAGACGGCGGCCGGTCTTGTCGTAGTAATCCTTGCAGGCGGTAAGCAGCTCGTCCACCCCCCAGCGGTTGTTCACGGGCATGATGGAGGAGCGGGTCTCGTCGTCGGGGGCGTGGAGGGAGATGGACAGGGTGATGGGGAACTCCTCCTCGGCCAGTCTGTAGATCCCCGACACCACCCCGCAGGTGGAAAGGGATATGTGGCGGTAACCGATATTCAGCCCGTCGGGATGAGATATCAGGCGAAGAAACTTCACCACGTTGTCGTAGTTATCCAGCGGCTCGCCAATGCCCATCATGACGATGTTGGAAATACGCTCCCCCAGATCCTTCTGGGCGGCGATGACCTGCCCCAGAAGCTCCCCGGGGATGAGGTCTCGGACCTTACCGCCGATGGTGGAGGCACAGAACTTGCACCCCATGCGGCACCCCACCTGAGAGGAGATACAAATGGTATTGCCGTGGTTGTAGCGCATGACTACCGACTCCACGCAATGACCGTCGGAAAGCTCAAAGAGGTATTTGACGGTGCCGTCCAGAGCCGATACGAGCTTACGACGCACCTGTGGGAGGTGGTAGGAGGCCACCTCATACAGCTTTTCACGGGTTTTCTTGCCGATATTGGTCATCTCCTCGGGGGACAGACCCTTGTGAAGCTGGGGGAACATTTGACCCGCGCGGTATTTCGGTTCGCCGACGGCGGAGAGCAGATCCACCAATTCTTCGGGGTAAAGAGAGAGTAGGTCTTTCATAAATTATCCTTTTGTATCAATGGGTTATATGGTGGTAACGGTTACGCGCGGCGCAGCTTGCCCAGAAGAGAAAAAACGGCGAAAATGAGAATATGCACCACGGCTACCGAGGCTCCCGTAGGGGTGGAGAGCAAAAGGGCAATCAAAAATCCCGCAAGGGACCCCAGCACCGAGATTACCGCCGAGCAGATGACCACCGAGCGGAAGCTGCGGAACACCCGCATGGCTGAGAGGGCGGGGAAGATAATGAGAGAGGAAATGAGCAGAGCGCCCACCATTTTCATGGCCAGAACGATGATGACACCGCTGATGGCCGCCAGCAAAAAATTATACAGTCTCACCCGCACACCCGAGGAGGTGGCAAAGCCCTCGTCAAAGGTCACGGCAAAGATCTTGTGGTAGAACAGGATGAAAAAGCCGATGACGGTCACCGACAGCCCCACGCAAAGCCAGACGTCTGATCCTGACAGGGTCATGAGGGAGGTGGAGCCGAACAGGGAGGCGCAGACATCTCCCGATAAGCTTCCCGTATCCGAGGCGGGAAACAGATTGAGGAGCAGATAGCCCACGGCCAGAGAGCCTGCCGAGAGCATGGCGATGGCGGAGTCACCCTTAATGATCTGCTTTTCTCCTGCCAACAGGAGCAGGATGGCCACGGCAACGGTCACGGGGAGGGCAACGGTCATGGGAGCAAAGCCCAGCACCGCCGCCACCGCCATGGCTCCGAAGGCCACGTGGGACAGGCCGTCACCGATCATGGCATAGCGCTTCAGCACCAGCACCACGCCGAGAAGCCCCGCGCAAAGAGAAATCAGTACCCCCGCGATAAAGGCCTTTTGAACGAATCCGTAGGAAAAGTACAGCTGAAGCTGCTCAAAAATACTCATGAGTCATCGCCTCCTCTCTGCTGGGGACGATTCCCG
>JAFQOC010000445.1 GCA_017420845.1 Clostridia bacterium | reverse complement strand
GAGACCCCTCTCAGTCGCGTTCCGCGCCAGCTCCCCCCGAGGGGGAGCCCTTTGGAAAGCCGAGCTTCCCTTGTCTTTCCATTCGTCTAATATCGGCCTCGCCCTTGGGGAGAGGTGGCGGCGTAGCCGACGGAGAGGGCGGGGGGTGGCGGCGGGGGCGGGACATATTATATAAGGAACAACCAGGGGGATTGCCAACCGCATTTTTGCCTTTTTATTTATTTTGAAAAAGTTTTTTTGAAAAAGCACTTGCTTTTTCGAGAGCCGTATGCTAAAATAAGTAGCGTTATAGGGGTATAGCTCAGTTGGTAGAGCAGCGGTCTCCAAAACCGCGTGTCCAGAGTTCGAGCCTTTGTGCCCCTGCCAAGAAAAAAACGACAAGTTTCGACTTGTCGTTTTTTCAATGAAGCGCACCTTTCGGTGCATGAAAAATGAAGCCGCAACTTTGTTGCTATGAAGCGAGCCTTCGGCTCACGAAAAAGAGAACAGGGAGACAAATAAAAAGCAAAAAAGGAAGCCCGAGGGCTTCCTTTTTCTTGTTAGTTTGCGGGGGTCAGACGAATGATCGCGTAGCCCGCATCGGTCGAGGAGACGGTAATGCCGCCCTCGGCAATGGTGGCCGAGTGGACGGTAAAGCTCGTCGAGTCCTCAATGACCGTGGCGGTCATGCCCACCATGTAATCGGGCAGAGCCACCGCGCGCTCGGCGACCGCCTTGGCAGTATGGAGCTGGAGGTAGATGGTCTCACCCACCCAGTACCAGTTGATGACGGTAAAGTCACTGTCGGTCGCCTCGGAGGGGACACGGTAGGAAATGAAGTCAATGCTGTCACCCGCCTTCAGGGAGCCGCCGGTGAGGAGGTGCGGGTACATCTTCAGGGAGGTGTAGTAGAAGCCCATGCTCCCCCGGAGGTAGGGCAGGCGAACCTCGGGAATGCCGTAGCCGTACTCGGTGTTGTAGCCGAGGTTGAAGGCCTTGGAGCCCGCGGCATCGGTCATCTGGAAGTAGGAGGAGATCGGCGTTGTCGCATCGACAAGATCCGTCTTGCTGATCGTGATCTGTGCATCGCTGCTGTCATGCTCGGTCGGCGTCTTGTAGCTCTTGGAGCCGGGAAGGTAGACGTAGTTCGTCGATACCGTCTTATCGTTCCCCTCCTCATCCTTCACGGTCTTTTTGACAACGAACGTGTTGGACTGCACACCGCTGACCATGCCGAGCGAAACGTCCTTCTCAAAGACGTAATCGGTGTAGACCACGCAGGCGCCGTTCTTGTGGAAGCGGTAGGTGTTGTAGACCGTCACGTACGCCTCACCGATGTCCTCGGAGTGGTGGCTCTGGTTGGTGTTCTTCCCTGCATTGTTCATCAGGTACTCGAGGACAGCAGGGAGATAAAGGATGCGGTAGGACTCGTAGAGGTCGACAAACTCGGCTTCGCGGTATCCGGCTACGGTGGGATCGATCTCCACGGTGCCGTTCAGGAAGACACGGCGCTCGACCGCGTTGATGGCCACGTAGAACTGCATATCGCCCGTGGGGTTGGCACCCGCGGCGGTAATGGAGGCGGTATTCGTGGCACCCGATACGTGCGTCAGCACATCTCCCTGGGCGATCAAGGACGTGGCGCAGTATTCATTGAACTTTCCGTCCGCCATGGAGGCATCGTCAAACGGGCAGAGCCACAGCTCGTTCACCGTTGTGCTTTTCCCGTCAACCGTGCGGGTGGCATTTTCAATGCGGACAAGGCAGAACTTCTGCCCGGCGGCATTCTGCCACACCGAGCCGATATCGGCCTCGGTCTTACCGGTGTTTTTGATCTTGGCGATGCAGTTGTAGCCGTGGTTGGCGCCAATGTAGGTGTTGTTCATATTGAGGGGCGTGCAGTCGTCGCTCGCGCCCTTCCACTCGGTACCCACAAACGCGTTTTGCCCATCCACACGTACGTCGTCAAGGGCGGTATCGGAGGGAATATCACGGAGAGAGTGGATATTAAAGTTCTGGTTCTTGCCGCCGAACGAATAGTAGGCAACGGTCGCGAGATCGGTACCGTCCTTCCACTCGCGGGAGCGGAAGGAGAGGTACGACCCCTCT
>JAFQOC010000444.1 GCA_017420845.1 Clostridia bacterium | reverse complement strand
TCGGGGAGGCAACCGCGACCATTAGCCTTCCCCAGCGGGGAAGGTGGCACCCGCTTTAGCGGGTGACGGATGAGGAGAGAGGGTTGAGTTTTCCTATACGGGTGTGACAAACCCCTTGATATACCAGGAAAAATCTACACCCGACACCGAACTGTGTGCCGCTCTCCTCATCCACCGCTTCGCGGTCCCCCTTCCCCGCTGGGGAAGGCAAAGTGCGCGGCCGACTCACCGATAAACTGCAATTTACCAATATCTCCCTTTGAAAGGAAACATTCCCATGGCCTTCGACGCCGGTATGCTCGCCTGCATGGTGCATGAAATCCGCACCGTAGCCCTCGGCGGCAGAATTGAAAAAGTCATGCAGCCCGAAAGGGACGAGATCATCCTCCAGCTCCGCTCCACCGAGGGGGGCAAGCGGCTGCTCATCAACGCTGGAGCGGGCCCCCGCATGAGCTTCACCGACCTGGCCCGCGAGAACCCCGCCCAAGCCCCCATGTTCTGTATGCTCCTCCGCAAGCACCTCACGGGCGCCCGCCTCTCCGATATCCGTCAGGAGGGCTTTGAGCGGGTGGTCACCCTGGAGTTCGACACCCGCGACGAGATGGGCTTTGCCTGCACCCGCCGCATCGTGGCCGAGATCATGGGCAAGTACTCCAACCTCATCTTCACCGACGGGGACGGCAAGATCATCTCCGCCTTAAAGACCATCGACTTCACCACCTCCACCCAACGCCAGGTCCTCCCCGGTATGCGCTACGAGCTGCCCCCGCCCCAGGATAAGGACAACCCCCTGGAGGTGGACTTCGACCGCTTCACCGAGCTGTACAACGCCGAGAACCCCGAAAAGCCCCTGGATAAGTTCATCCTGTCCCGCTTTTGCGGCATCTCGGCCACCGTCGCCCGTGAGATGGCGGTGATCGCTACCCGCCACACCGACACCCCCCTGCGCTACGCCACCCCCGAGGAGGCCTGGCGGGGCTTTGACGCGGTCATCTCCCGCGTGAGGGAAGGGAACTACGCCCCCACCATGGTCTATGACGGACAGAACGCCGTGGAGTACGCCTTCTGCCCCCTGACCCAGTACGCGCCCCCCATCGAGACCCGCCCCTTTGAGTCCGCCTCGGCCATGCTGGACGCCTACTTCGAGACCCGCGACAGGGAATCCCGCATCCGACAGCGAGCTGCCGACGTCCTGCGTCTGCTCACCAACGCCGAGAGCCGCATCAAGAAGAAGCTGGATATCCAGCGAGGCGAGCTTCAGGACTGCGAAAAGGCCGAGGTCTACAAGAAGTACGGCGACATGATCACCGCCAACCTCTGGCAGCTCACCCGCGGCATGAAGCAGGCCGAGATCACCGACTACGAGGTCTGGGACGAGGAAAAGGAGGAATACGGCACCGTCATCATCGACCTGGACGAGCGCCTGACCCCCTCGGCCAACGCCCAGCGGTACTACAAGAAGTACACCAAGGCCCGCAACGCCAAGGTGAAGCTGGCCAAACAGATCGAGCTGGGTGAAGCCGAGCTTGCCTACATCTACACCGTCTTCGACGCCCTCACCCGCGCCGAGACGGCGAACGATCTGGCCGAGATCCGCGACGAGCTGTACCGCTCGGGCTACGCCTCCCGCATGAAGGGCTACGCCGCCCCCAAGAAGCAGCCCGCCCCCACCGTGGCCAAGTTCCGAACCACCAACGGCTATCTCGTGCTGTGCGGCAAGAACAACCTCCAGAACGAGCACATCACCCATAAGCTGGCCGACCGCAACGACTACTGGTTCCACGCCAAAGGTGTCCCCGGCTCACACGTGGTCATGGTGACGAACGGCGAGGAGCCCGACGCACAGGACTTCACCGACGCCGCCTCCATCGCCGCCCACTACTCCAAGGCTGCGGGCGGTGCCCAGATCCCCGTGGACTACCTCCTGGTCCGCCATGTCCGCAAGGTGCCGGGGGCCAAGCCGGGGTTTGTGACCTATCATACGAATTGGACGGCTTACGTGACGCCGGATGCCGAGAGGATCGCGGGGATGAGGGTCAAGTAATGAAAAAGATTATCACAGTTCAACACCCGCAATCTGAGCAACACACCAATGGCATGATCGGTTCTCTCGGTGACTGGGACCTGACTGAATACGGTATTGCCCAAGCGCACAGGATCGGACAGAATCTGTTGCGTGAAATCGGGGATGAATCCTATGTGCTCTTTTCCTCGGATCTGCGTCGAACCAAGCACACAGCCGAAATCCTTTTCTCATACCTACACATTGAGCCGCAATTCTCCCCATTACTTCGGGAGTTTGATCTCGGCGAAGCAAATGGAAAGACCAAGCAGTGGGCGCGGGAGAACAACACCTGTCCCGTTTGGCCGGGCACGAAGGATTGGGCGGAAACCATAGATGGACGTGTTTTTGTCAACGCCGAGACCAAAAGGGAAGTAGCCCTTCGCGTTGCGGAGTTTATGGAGAAGGTCGTGACTCCGACAAAGGAGAATATCATCATTGTTTCCCATGACGGGACATTAAGTATATTCTTTGCTCTGTGGTTGGGGATGGATATTGAAATGCTGAATCGGTGCAACTTGTCCGGCAAATCGGGAGGCGTATCCATCCTTTGCGAGGATGCGGCAGGGCATCGGATTATTTCGCGGCTCAATGATATGTCATTTATTCAATTATGAGAATCAGCCTCGGTAGGTAATTACCCCTGCCGAGGTTTTTTCATCCTTTATTCACCTCTCCTTATTGACAAAAATTCTCCACTATGCTATAATCATCTCAACCAATCTGCACAAATCCCCTCAAAAAGGAGACCATACCATGCTCATCGCCAACACCCCCCTCGCCTCCTCCCGCGTCATCCTCCCCGCCGCCGCCCTGGAGGGCGAGCGGGACGTAGCCGAGGTACTTCGCGATACCCTTACCCGCGCCACCGGCGTGACCCTCGAGATCGCCACCGACGCCACCCCCGCCACCGACTATGAGATCGTCATCGGTAAGACCAACCGCGACACCGATAAGGTCATAGCCGCCCGCGCTGAGATCCAAAATGACGGCTACGCCATGGTGATGGACGGCACCCGCCTCTACATCACGGGCAACCTCCCCCG
>JAFQOC010000045.1 GCA_017420845.1 Clostridia bacterium | reverse complement strand
CTTATAGCCGTTTCTATGATAAGTACCGTCATTCCACGGTAAGCCAGGTATCCGGCAGCATCAACAACTCCTATCTCCAAAGCCAAGGAACGCCGGGGACCCAAAGCTACGGCATGGTGGTGGATCTGGCGGTGGCCTACTTCAAGGAAGCCCCGAAGCCCACGCCGTAAGCAGTACGTTGAAAAAAGCAGAACAATAGCCGCCCCTGCCCGGAGGTTTTGCGGCTTCTATAACAAACAGGAACGTGAAATCCGATCGAGTCCCTCAGACTTGGTCGGATTTCTCTTGCTACAGATATCCCCCGGCAGGGATCACGAATAATCTCCCGTCCCGCACGGGCGATCTTCAAACCCGAATCATACGAAAAAAGGAGGCCTCACTTTCCTACAAAATGTTGGTATGTAAATAATTTGTTAACTGTTTGTCGGCATACTTGACAAATTGTGCAAATGTGATATGATAATATTGATATAACACAGCATCTTTCGGGCAAATGGCTACTGAAATTCGAGCTGTTTGCCGAAAAAAACCATAAATTGAAACGTGGGGCATACATCAGCCCGCAGATCCTGTTTTCCTTTCATCTCCTATCACCCTCCCACAACCTTGTATCTGCTTTCGAAAGGCCTTCGCGCCCTCCGAGCTATATAAACTATGGAAAAATTGTTCATTCAGGGTGGCCGTCGCCTGAACGGTACCGTCGCCATCAGCGGTATGAAAAACGCCGCGCTCCCCATCCTCTTTGCCTGCGCGCTCAACCGCGAGACCTGCGTCATCGAGAATGTGCCCGACGTCAGCGACATCACCAACACGCTGGAGATTCTGGCCGCCATGGGCTGCTCGATCCGCTACCTGACCCCCACCACGCTGGAGATCAACGGTGCCGGCTTCCGGGTAGGCACCTCCCCTGACCATCTGGTGGAAAAGATCCGCGCCTCCTCCTATCTCATGGGCGTAGAATTGGGCCGGGAGGGTCGTACCCGCATCGCTTACCCCGGTGGATGCAAATTCGGCTCTGCCCGTCCTCTGAACTACCACACCCGCGCCTTTGAGATCATGGGCGCCGAGATGAAAACCACGGGACAGGGCTTCGAGGGCTACGCCCCCGACGGCATGTGCGGAGGCAAGATTATTCTGGACATGGCTTCGGTAGGCGCTACCATCAACATTATGCTGGCAGCCGTACTGGCAGACGGTGTCACCGTCATCGGCAACGCCGCAAGAGAACCCCACATCGTGGCTCTGGCCAACTTCCTGAACATGTGCGGCGGACATATCCTGGGTGCCGGCACATCCGAAATTCACGTTTATGGCGTTGAGAAATTGCACGGTTGCACATGCGCCGTTATCCCCGATATGATCGAGGCAGGCACCTACATGTGCGCCGTAGCCGGTACCGGCGGCCGCGTCACTCTGACTCACGTCATTCCCAAGCATCTGGAGTCCATCATCAGTAAGCTCACCGAAATGGGGGTGGCCGTCGAGGAGGGAGAGACCTCCATTACCGTCACCTCCACGGGTCATTTGAAGGGCACCCAGATCACCACCGCCGTATATCCCGGCTTCCCCACGGATATGCAGCCTCAGTTCGGTGTGCTTCTCTGCTCCGCTCAGGGCATGAGCACCATCAACGAAAAGATCTGGGAGAATCGCTTTGCCTACCTCGACGAGCTGATCCGTATGGGCATCACCGTCACCCGTTCCTCCAACACCGCGTGGTTCCCCGGGAATCAGCGCCTCATGGGCTCTACCGTCACCGCCACCGACCTGCGCGCCGGTGCCGCCATGGTCATCGCCGGCCTCATGGCAGAAGGCGTCACCGAGATTGCCTGCCCCGAATTTATTGACCGAGGCTATGATGACCTCATCGGTAAGCTGACCAGACTGGGAGCATCCATCGAGCGCAGACAGGTTTTTATTGAGTGCACTCCCATTCTATTCCGTGCCTGGTCGTGAGTGCCGACCGTCCAATGTCCTTGAAAAGTCCCTGCATAAGTCCAAAATAGTGATCAATCCGCCATCGAAGCCCCCGGGTTCCGATGGCGGATTCTTTATATTCTGAATTATATATTTTTTGATATACCCAAAAACGATCATATCATTTTTTATATACTCAATTTTTAGCATATAATTTTTGATATATGCCATTTTGGCGGCTTTTGGGGCAAAAAAACCTCCCAAAAATCGGTTTCGACACGAAAGTGCGCTCTGTCCTTCAAAAATCTCCCTTTTATTTGACTATGGACAAAATGCACAAATAAAAAACGCTTTTCTTGGTTTTTCATCCTTGAAAAGCGTTTTTATTGAAAAAAATCAGAATTTGATCCGCATTTGATACCACACGTCGCCCCCGTGCTCCGAGGAGGACAGCCCCTCGTTGACGAAGCCGAAGGAGGCGTAGTAGCAGACGCGGTAGTCCTTGCAGGTCAGCACCAATCCTTCCCTGCCCCCCTTTCGGCATTCCTCAATGGCCGCTTTAAGGAGCATTCCCGCATAGCCCCTGCGGCGGTGGGCGGGATGGGTTGCCACCCCAAAGATCATCTGCCAGCCGCCGTCGGGATCGTGAAGGGTCGCGTCGTGGAACATCTCGTCCCGCAGATCGGGGTCGTCTGACAGACAGCCGTTGACCATGCTGACCAGCTCCCCGTCCAGAAACAGGAGCCAGAAGCGGTCAGGGAAGGCTTTGAGTCGGGCCGCAAAAGAATCGTAAGGAGCGGCCTCCGCGAGAGGAAAGCAGGCAGCCTCCAAAGCCGTAACGGCGGCGCAATCCGCCAACGTTGCCTTGCGTATGGTGAGCTCAGGTTGTGTCATAGGGCACCTCATTTCCGGTCCTCCGGAGCGGAGGATTCAGTAGGTGTGTCGGATGCGGAAGGGTCATCCTCGCCGCGGATCGGGGTGGTATTCTTTTGGCTGCATCCCGCCCGTCCGCCGCCCGCGCAGGCGCAGGCACAAGCACAGGCACAGGCACATCCTCCACCACCGGTTCCCCGTCCATGTCCGTGGTAGCCTCCTCCACCCGATGCGATCACGGCGCGGGTATAGTGGGGATTGTCTCGGCCGTAGGTGTGGAGACGGTGGCCGTGTCCCCGCAGGAAGCCTCGGCCTCTGTGGTAAGAGACAATGCAATCCACCATGTACAGCTGCCAGACGCTGGCGAGAAGAATGCCGACCGACACCAGAAAAATCAACACGAATCGGGATTCATTCAGGGCATTGTACGCGCCGCTGATCGAAACGGGGGTATACGCGGGCGGGGTTGTGTCGGGCGTAAAGGCGGTGTCCTCATAGGTCAGGATCATGTGTACCGTCCCGCCGCAATCCATACTTCCCTTCCAGATCGCGTAGCCGTCCTCTGTAGCGTCGGCGTTATGGCTGACCATATCCTCGGAAAGCTTCCATTTGAAGGTATAGCGCTCTACGGGGATCTCGTTGAACCAGCCGGGAATGAATTCATAGACGTAGCCCTCCGCCCCTTGGGTCAGAAGTCCTTTGGCTCGGATGGTGAAGGAAAACTCCACGGTCTCACCGTTGAAATACGCGTTCTTGAAGAAGAAGCGGTGGGAGCAGTAATCGTCTTCCCGAAAGTATTCGGTTCGCTCTACAGTATCCGAAACAGAAGCCGAAACAAGAACGTAATCGGGATGGGGCATACCGATCTCCACCCAGGTCAGATCCTCAGTCCAGGTCAAAGCGGTCCAGACAAAATCGTAGTGGATCTCCAGAGTGCCGTCGGCTTGCGGCTCCACAGTCACGGTATAGTCACGGATCACGTCATCGGGCTTGGGCTGATAGAAGATCATGCCCAGCACGCCCGCGATTTGAAGAGCGATCAGAATACAAAGACCAATGATGTCCCCCTTGGGCAGAGTACGCTTTTTGCGGATGACCTCGGGAGAATAGGGATCCTTGACCTTCCCCTTCTCACGGCGTTTCTTTTGATTTCCCATGAATCACACCTCCCCTTTACCACGGAAGGGGCAGGACAGAGCCTCCCCGTCGGTCATGCTCCGCAGTTTTTTGCAAGTGGAATGATTCCAGATGTCCTTCCAGTTGTCCCGCAGGATGTGTCCAAGCCCTGCGTCCGCTCCCAGCCAGCTCTGGCAGGGCACCACGGTACCGTCGGGGGTGATGGCCATATTGGACAGACAGGCCCCGCAGGAGGGGATATGCAGCCCTACGGCATCCAGCTCGTCTGACGGGATCAGACCGGGAGAGGTAAAGTCCATTTCCATATCATGAGCGTCACAGAAGGCCTTTGCGGATCGGACGATCTCCAAAAGCTCCTCGGAGGACAAATCGTTTTCGCTGTGCTTCCCTGCTGCGCCGCCGGTACAGATCAGCCCGCTGAGTGTGACAAAGCGTACCCCCAGGCCATGGATCAGGGAAAGGGTAGCCCCGTAATCGGCGTTGGCCTTGCAGAGAGGGGTGTTGACGCTGACGTCCAGCCCCGCCTCCACGGCGCGGCGAATCCCCGCTACGGTATCGGCATGGTGCTCCGCTCCCGTCAGCTCGTTGTGGACGGCAGGATCAGAAGAGTACAGGGTCACCTGCAGGCTGTCCAGACTCGCCTCCTTCAGCCCCTTCACCAGACCTTCGGTCAAGGCTACACCGTTGGTATTGAGACGGGTCACGAACCACTTGGCATACTCCACCAGCTCCACAATATCCGAGCGGAGGGTAGGCTCCCCACCCGTAAAGGTGACCATGGGCACACGGGCCTCCTTCAGACGATCCAAAACCGTCTTCCATTCAGCAGTGGTCATTTCCAAAGAGCCTCCCAAGGCCTGGCCGGCGGCATAGCAGAAGCGGCATTTCTGGTTGCATTGCCATTTCCCCTCCCGATCCGTCATGGACGCGACCATGAGATCCATACGGTGGGGCGCGGCCATGTTGGGCGCATAGGCGCGGACAGACAGCTTTTCGATGCAGACAGAGGGAGTTCCGCCACGGGCCACCTCAAAGAGGATGTCCAGCATATCCTCCAGATCCTCCTCGATCATCTCCCTACGGATATGGGGATAGATCCCCGAAACGGCGGTCACGGTACGGGCATAGATCTGTTCTATTTCCTCCTCCGAAACCGTTTTTCCATCAAACGCGTTGACCTCATCCATAAAGGACGACAAAAGCTGGGCCCACGCGTAGCCCAGAGGAAGGATGTAGTAGCCGTTCAGAATAACCAGAGATTCGGCGCGGCTGAAGGGGCGATAGATCGGGGGGATCAGATGGATCCGAACCACCCCGGGGCCGTCGGGATCGAAGGTGCAATGCTTGACACCTGCTTCCCACGCGGCGCGGCGGGCACGGTTGCTTTTCAGGCTCATAGCGGCCTCCTGTCATTTGAATATACCTAATTATACACGGTTATGAAAGAATTGTCAAGACAAAAAAGCTCCCGAGTCCTGCGACTCGGGAGCATACGAAAGGTTTTACTGAATGGGTTCAAAATCCTGCGCGCCGTGCTTACAGAGAGGGCATACAAAATCCTCGGGCAGAGGATCGCCCTCATAGACGTAACCGCAAATCTTGCAGACGTAGCCCTTCTTCCCCTCGGTCTGGGGCTTGGGCTTGACGTTCGCGTGATAGTAGGCGTAGGTCATGGTCTCCACGTCGGAGATGACACGAGCCTCGGTGACCGAGCAGATGAACATGCCGTGGCTGTCCAGATCCACGTACTGCTCCACCTTCAGGGACATGAAGGCGTTGATGTAACGAGGCAGGAAGACCAGGCCGTTGTCCGAGCGAAGAGGAGTGCAATCGGCAAACTTGTCCACGTTGCGGCCGCTTTGGAATCCGAAGGTCTCGAAGACCTTGAAGGGTGCCTCCACGGTCAGACAGTTGACGTTCATGATCCCCGTCTGCTTGATGACGTGATGGGAGTAGTTGGCCTTGTTGATGGTGACAGCGATCTTGGTAGGATTCTCAGCCACCTGGGAAACGGTGTTGACGATGAGACCGTTGTCCTTCTTGCCGTCGTTGCAGGTGACCACGTAGAGGCCGTAGCCGATCTTGAAAAGGGCGGTCATATCGCTCTTGTTAGCGGTCTCATCCTGCTGGGCGAGATACTCGCGGCAGAGCTCCTCGGCCAGGGCGTCGATCTGCTTGGTGCTCTCCTCGTTCAAGGCAGAGAGGATCTTG
>JAFQOC010000443.1 GCA_017420845.1 Clostridia bacterium | reverse complement strand
CGTCCTCGACGGTCCGCCACCGTTCGATCAAGAATCTTTTTGGGACCAATAATATTTGCGGACCGTCGAGGACGCCGGTCCCTACGGCTTCATTTCCGGACCCACCGACAAACCCAAAATTGAAGCCTTCCGCAATCACCGAATATCTTGTATCTCTGTATCTTTGTATCTCCGTATCTTTACACGATCCCGCCCAGATCAAACTCGGAGAGCCACTTATTGGCCTCCTCGCAGACCGCCCGCAGGCAGGCCTCGTCGAAGGGGGTGTCCAGTCCGGCGTGCTTGAGAAGATCGGTGAAGGTCTTACTGCCGCCCTCCCTGGTGTAGGCCATGTAATGGGCCCACGCGTCGGTCAGATTATTTTGGATCATCGCCCAGAAGCGGAGAGCCACGGTCTGGGCCAGGCAGTAGTCGATGTAGTAGAAGGGACTCGAGTAGATGTGCTGCTGTCTCTGCCAGCCCTCGCCCTCGGCGTAGAAGGGGATCTCACCGTCCAAGCGTACCCAAGGCATATACACGCCCAGAAGCTCCTTCCACACGCCGTGGCGCTCCGCGGGAGTCATGTCGGGTCTTGCGTAGACCTCGTGCTGGAAGTGATCCACCATGGTGCCGTAGGGGATGAAGGTCAAAGCCCCCGCCAGGTGGCTGTAGAGGAACTTGCGGGTGTCTTCCCCGAAGAAGCCCTCGGCCCAGGGCCAAGCGAAGAACTCCATGGACATGGAGTGGACCTCGCAGGCCTCCATGGAGGGCCACATGTAGTCCATGGGGATGCGGTCGCGGTTCATCCAGCAGGCGAAGGCGTGGCCCGCCTCGTGGGTGACCACCTCCACGTCGCCCTGGGTGCCGTTGAAGTTGGCAAAGATGAAGGGAACCTCGTAGTCGGGGATACCGGTGCAGTAGCCGCCGCCCGCCTTGCCCTCGGTGGAGAGGACGTCCAAAAGCTCCCCGGCCCGCATGGTGCGGAAGAACTCACTTGTCTCGGGGGAGAGCTCGTCGTAGAACTTATCGCCCTGCTTCAGGATATCCTCGGCAGATCCGGCGGGGCGGGGGTTGCCCGAGCGGAACATGAGGGCATTGTCGGCAAAGCTCATGGGGTAGGTCTTGCCCAGTCGATCGGCCTGGGCGCGGTAGATGGCGTCGGCCACGGGGACCAGGTACTTCACCACGGCGGCGCGGAACTTCTTGACGTCGGCCTCGGTGTAGCAGTTGCGGCCCATGCGGTAGTAGCCCAGGGTGGTGTAGCCCTCGTAGCCCAGCTTCTTGCCCATGGTGTCGCGGAGGTGGGTCAGCTCGTCGTAGATGCGGTCCAGCTCGGCCTGGTTGTCCTTGTACCACTGACCCTCGGCACACCACGCCGCCAGTCTGCGGGCATCGTCGGGGTCGGTCTTGAAGGGGGTGAGCTGGGAGAGGGTGTAGGTGCCGCCCTCAAAGGGGATCTGAGCCGAGGCGATGAGCTTCTGGTAGGCCATGGTGAGGTCATTCTCGGCCTGCATCTCGGGGATAATCTCGGGGGAGAAGGATTTTAAGGCGATCTCGGCGTTGATAAACATGAGATCACCGTACTCGGCCTCGAAATCGGCGCGGAAGGGGGAGCTCAGCAGGGCGGCGGTGAAGCCCTGAGCGTACTCCTGCACGGCGGGCATGGCGGCGTTGATGTACTTGACCTCGGTATCGTAGAACTCGTCGCGGGTGTCGATGGACTGGCGGATCTCGGCCAGGGTGCAGAGGGTCATGAGGTGCTTCTGGGCGGTCTGGTACTCCAGAAAGATCGCCTTGGCGGCGGCGTAATCGGGGGCCTCGGTCAGGCGGGCAGTCAGGGTAGCGGCCAGGGTCTTGGCGGCCTCCATGTCGGGGCGGGTGTAGGGCATTTCGGTGAATTTCAGCATAGCGGTACTCCTTTATGTTGTGTTTATCTTTACTTTACTCAACCGGGGTATAGGCGAACATCTCGTAATGAAGCTTGTCCCCCACGTCCACCCCGGGGGGCAGGAGGGCTAAGGCGATGTAGATGTCCTTTTCGGGGTCAGATTCTCCGATCTCGCGGAGGTAGGCGTACTCGCCTTCGATACTCACGAGGGTGTAGTCCTTGGGTTCCATGGGGTTTCTCCTTTGGGTGGGATGGCTTTATTATAGCATGGATATGGGGAGATTGTCAAGGGTGGGGGAATAGAAAAAGCCCCGCGTAGGCAGGGCCGGTGGATTGGGTTCCAAATTTGGGTTTATCGCTCCGCGCTAAACCCAAATTTGAGTGAAATACGCCTTGCGGCGTGTGAAATACCTGCGGTGTGAAATTTGCGCTACGCGCAAGTGAAATATGCCTTTCGGCATGTTAAGGTGCAAAACCTTCG
>JAFQOC010000442.1 GCA_017420845.1 Clostridia bacterium | reverse complement strand
TCAAATCCGTCGGCGTTTTCCTTCTTGTACACGCCGTCGGATGCTGCGAAGTACCACTCGCCCTCGATCTCGGGCCAGGTGGCGTCGTACTGACCCACGCCCACTTCCTTCATGAATCTATCGGCGCAGATGTCGCCGTTCTCCTTGAAATGAACGTAGACCATCTTGGTGGTACGGTAATGGCGGTTCACGTTCTCTTCGCCCCAGTTCTCGGGGATGGCGTAGGCGAAGTAGGTCTGGTTGTGGTAGGTGAAAAAGTTACCGTGATCCGTGTATGCATCAGCCAGGAAGGTGCCACGGTAGGTATAAGGGCCGTAGACGTTGTCAGCGGTAGCATAGAAGGAACGGTGACTGCTGAGATAGTACTTCCCGTTCCACTTATTGAGGGCGGGAGCATCGTTGTCGTCCCAGGTATTTTCAATGACGATGGGACGCGGCTCTTCGGCCAGAGAGATCATATCCTCGTTCAGGCGGGCTATGTAGTATTGCTTCCCGTCTACCGTATATCCCCATACAAGGTAAGGGGTTCTCGCCTCATCGTCATCGATGAACACAGCGGGATCGTAGCTGGGAGTGTCCACCATCCAAGGAGTCAGCAACGGCTTACCCAACGCATCCTTATAGGGACCTGCAGGGTGGTCACTGACGGCAACGCCGATACATTTTTGCTGGTAAGAAAAGTACAGGTAGTACTTCCCGTTCCGCTCAATAGAATCCGTAGCGTAGCATTCTTCGCACTTACCGAGGAATGTATCTTCGGGATGGAAGGTATATTCCAATTTCCAGTTGAGCAGATCGTCGCTGGAGAAGATGCGCCAGTCATCCATGTAGTAGCCTGTGTTCTCGGGAGAACGGTCGTGAGAGGTGTACATATACACCTTTCCGTTGTAAATACGGATATGGGGATCGCAGACCCCTTGGTTGGGAATAATTCTCATATGCGGTGTTTCTTTCTGGATAAATGAATTATTGAGACAGCTTGTCCAAATCCATAGTCAGCTTTTCAAGAGATCTCTTGGCTGCGGTGGTCAGTCTCTTATAGCGGGATACTGTATCATTATTGCGGCTTGCAACCAGCTGCTGGAAGCCTTGATGGAAGGACCCCATATTATGGGAGTAAACAAAACCTGCATCAATTCGAATGTTATTAATGATCAGATCCATCATCGCAGCCGACTGGGGATCCTTGGCGATCTGGGTACGGAGAATCGTATCATAGTACACAGGGCGTACGATGCGATAGGAGGTAGAACCCATGGCCTCCAGCACAGCACTCAACATATCAGCCCGATCCTCGGAAACCGAGTTGGGAAGGCTGGCGATGGTAAATCCATCGTGCATCTGGCTATAGTAAGTAGTCTGGGATTCACTATATTTGGGAATCGGCACAACTCCGTATTCCTGGGGCATTTCGCGGATGGCAGCATCCTCCAATGCGGAAATACAAACAGTAGCCATAGCACCGGAGCCGGCGGCGAACATATCCCAAACAGTTCTCTCAGAGAGATTGTCATCTGTTTCAATGAAGGAACTATTATCCGTGCCGTAGTACAGCTTCAGGACCTTCTCAGCCATGTCAAAAAGCTTAGAGGAATCAAAGACCCACTCATAATCGCCGTCGCCGTTCTTACTGATGATGTTTACCTCGCAGGAAGCCCAGTAAGGATCTACATAAATAAAGTCATTGCTGATGAAGCCATAGACGTCTCCGGTCTTGTCCTGTACGTTATTACCGTTATCCTGATGGAACAGGGGAACCAACGAGATCTGCTTGTCCAACGTCCATGTTCCGTTTTCCACGTGCTCGTACAAAAAGGCCTGGTTGGCATTGGTAAACAGCTCCTTGTTGAATACCGTCACGTGTGTACGGCGGTAGAGGGACAATACCATTGCGCCGGTGATGCCGTACTGTGCCCCGTTGTACTCCACCACTTCATTGAAGCTTTGATTCCACCAAATCTTGTCAAAATCCAGATATTCGGTGGTACGCAGGTCTCTAAAGTAGTTTCCCGTGAACTTAGGAGCGGAACGCCAGCAGCATTCTACCAGCACATCGTAATCGCTGTTGCCGCCGCTGACGGCCGTAACGACCTTGTCAATGGCATTGCCGTCCTGGATACTAGTAATGACAACGCCAAGGCGCTCCTCAACTGCCTTATTGCGCTCGTAAATAATGTCTTCGACAACCTCACCGGTCAGATCATCGTAGGTCATCTCATTGGGGCTGATGAAAACAACTTTAGTGTCGTTGTAATCCAGATCTGCGGGAAGCTCGTCGCGAAGCTCGGTGTCCTCGCCCTCACCTACGGTTTGGGAAGGTGCTTGGGTTTCGTCGGGTTCGTCGGCTGTACCACAGGCAGTCAGCATGGTCAGCAACATAAGGGTAGCTAAAAGAACTGCCATAATTCGGTGTGCGAAAGAGGTCTGCATAGTATTTCTCCTTTATATTAAAATTAAAATAAAATTATTTCATTCGTTTCGCGCCTTGAATTTATATCCGTTCGTGCTTGCTACGGTATTCCGTAGGACTGCAGCCCGTCACCTGCTTAAAACAGCGATTGAAGGTACTGGAGGATTCAAAGCCGCACTGTTTGGCGATTTTCGAAATCGGATCATAACTTTTTCGCAATAAATAGCAGGCTTGTCGAATCTTGACTTCCTTTACGTAATCGGAATAGGACATTCCCACATTCGCGGCGAAATAGCGAGACAAGTGCGTTACCGAATATCCCAGGCTCCCCGCCAGATCTTGTATGGAACAGGGTTTATCTATATTTTTTTCGACATAACGAATCATATCTCTCAGCAATATTCTCTTGGAAAAATCCTGATCCTCCTTAGTGGTATCCAATTGCTCATAAAACAAGCTACACAAGCCATACAAGAGGCACTTGATTTTTCCAATGTTTGAATCACTCGTTACACAGTCAAACAGGTCGCGGTAAGGAGACGGCACATTATGAACGATTGGAGATATCAAATGGTATTTCAAAACGGATTCAGAAATCGCCGCAATCAATTCGGGGGCAAACATACAGAAAATAGCATCGCCACCTTCTATGCTCTGAATCGAATGCACCGAATTCGGTTTTACCATAAGCATATCGCCGGATGAAATCGTATAACTCAAATCATCGATCATCACGGTCATAGAACCTTCAAGAAGATATATAATTTCATAGCATCTGTGCAAATGTAATGGATAATTTGGATTCGGATACGGAAACAAAACAAAATAGTCCTCATTCGTCCCATGCTTTGTTTCATAAATAACATTACTCATCATCTTCTCTCCTTCCCACAAAATTTTCCAAACACTTTGACCTTCCCATTGTATATTATACCATACTTTCTCTTCTTTGGCCTGCCCAATTCTTCGCAGAGATTGCCCGTTTTTTATCATTGAATGTTTTTTCTATAGAGCCGTCCATTAAGAGTCAGCTTCGCGTTTGTCAAGATTAAATAATTGTTTGCAAGGCGGAGAGAGCGCAAAATTTGCGCCGCAAAATTTGCGCCGCAAAATTTGCGCCGCAAAATTTGAGCCGAAAATTTTCGCGAAGCGAAATTTCCGTGTTTCGGTGTTCGACATATTCGGGTAAAGGCTCACCAAAAAATGATTATCCGTTTCGGTATGAGAACCCTGCAAGCTGCAAGTGAAGCTCTCGCTTTTATTCTTTTAGTGCAGCTTGCCCCCGCGCCCCGCGCGGGATTTCGATCTCCGTCCGGGTCACCATTGCCTGCATATGTCGAACACCTCGACATATGCAGTTTTTTCTTTACAAAAAATAAGTAGGCGCGCAGTTCATATGAGTTGCGCGCCTGTTTTGATTGATTGTTCTTTTTCGTTTGCTTGCGCTACGGGCGTGTGCCAAAGGGTAAAAAAATCAAGGCTTTTTATGGGAAGTTTTTGTTATAACAACCACGTTGAGTTTGGACCGTAAAAACTAACTAAAGCGGTTATTGATTTGTCATCACATCCTGTTTTGGGCATGATTAACCTCCAATGTTGCGTTTTAAAAAACTCCCCCACCCTTGCGGGCGGGGGGCTGTTGCGTTATTCAGGGTTTTACCTGTTCAAAGCGGAAATCGTCCAGGGTAAAGAGATCCTCCCCCTCCCCGCGGAACACGAAGCAGAGGCTATGGGTGCCGTGAGAGTTGATCAAGTGGATCTCGTATTCGCGGATGCCCTCTCCGTCGGGCTTGACCTTACAGCAGCCCAGAACGGCCCCGAAAGGACTTCCCTCTCGCACCTCGATTTGGCAAGGACTCTGTCCGCTGATACCGCGGACGAACAATTTGGCGTTTTGGCGCATGTTGTTCACATTCTGGTAATAGAGGTAGGAGCCATCCTTGATCCCCCGCATCTCAAATCCGTCGGCGTTTTCCTTCTTGTACACGCCGTCGGATGCTGCGAAGTACCACTCGCCCTCGATCTCGGGCCAGGTGGCGTCGTACTGACCCACGCCCACTTCCTTCATGAATCTATCGGCGCAGATGTCGCCGTTC
>JAFQOC010000441.1 GCA_017420845.1 Clostridia bacterium | reverse complement strand
CCGGCCACCCTGGAGAGGTGCAGGGGCTCCGCCCCTGCACCCCGCTTAACTGCAACCCAACGCACCGATAAACCCAAATTTGAAAGCTGACTGAATCGCTACCAAAGGATCTACCCATTGAAAAAAACATCAAAACCCAACAAAAAAAACCGTAAGCGCGCCGCCTCATCCCCAAGCAAGGGGCGGGAGGAAACGCTTGGCCGATTGCGGTCCGAGCTGGCATGGGAGAGGCGGGAGCGAGCCCGTCTGGAACGTGAGCTGGCGGACCTCCGCCGAGAGCTGGCCCATCGCCAGGGTGCAGAGCCCGACAGTCCTCTCCTCCGTCTCCGACGCCGCGCGGGGAAGAGATCTCCCGACCGTCATCTGCTGGATCAAGCCAGTCGCCGCGCCCATCACTACCGTAAAAAGACCTTTCTCCGTTACCTCTGGGAAAGCATCATGGAATCCGCCCCCATTGCCGTCATGACCAAGCTGGTGCTCTATCTGAGGCGCATTCGGGTGGTGCAGATCATCCTGTCCCTGGCTCTGACGTTGGGAGCCGTGGTTGCCGTAGCGGTGCTGACGGCGGCGGCACTTCCCTTCCTGATCGCGGGGACTCTTCTGCTGGCACTCCTGGCCTTCCTTCGCTCCCGACGCATGAATCGGATCCTGCAAAGCGAGCTGGGAGAGGGCCGCATCCGTATCCTGGTTCCCCCGAGCAAGGCTGCTCTGGCAGAGGGATCCTTCTTTCGGGCCAACGCTTGCGCCATGGCCGCCGAAAAGGGGGTGACCGTTTTGGTCGTGTCCCCCTATCTCCTGTCCGCCCGCGGGCTGGGCGGCCGAGGCGGCTACTTCACCGCCCGAAAAGAGGCCGACGGGCTGTATCTGGTACGAAAGCACTATTTCTTCATCCTGCGCCGTCGGGTGTTGGATACCCTGAAGTGCCCCACGCCTCTGGTCTACTGACAAGCCTCACGCATCAATTCACAAAGCAAGGAGTTTTCCCATGGCTAAGCTTCATTTTCTGAAATCCGTCACCGACACCATCAACACCTCCTTTATCCTGGAGAGCGGCGATACCCTCCTCATGGTGGACGGCGGCTTCCCCTCCGAGACTCCCTACCTGTACGAGTACCTCAAGGGTTTGGGCGGTCACGTCACCGCCTGGTTCATCACCCATTTCCACGACGACCACATGGGCGCCCTCTGGACCCTTCTCCGCGAGCATCCCGATATTCAAGTGGACGGCGTGTACTGCCACCTTCCCTCGGACGAGTTCCTCATCCATCACGCCCCCACCCAGGACGAGTTCACCACCGAGGAGCTTCTGAGCGGCCTGCGCGGGGAAATGGCCAAGCGGGGCATTCCCGAGGTGGTGGTGCAGGCGGGGGAGGACTACGCCTTTGAGGGCGGTGCCGTCAACGTTCACATCATCCACACACCCGATGAAACGCTCGTCCGCAATCCCATCAACGATTCCTCCATCGTCTTCCGCTTCGAGGCCGACGGCAAGCGCATTCTTTTCCTCGGGGATCTGGGTCCCGAGGGAGGCGTACAGCTCCCGGATACGCCCGGGCGGGCATTCAGGCACGCTTTCGAGCGGGAAGGGGACGTTCAGCGCCTGATACTTGGTCAGGCAGAGTTTTTTGAAGGGAAGCAGCTCCAGCTT
>JAFQOC010000440.1 GCA_017420845.1 Clostridia bacterium | reverse complement strand
TCGGGTCGGCTCTCCACGATATTCATGGACACCTGCATACAGACCTTACCGTACTTTTTGTCGGTCTCGGCGATGGCCTGTTCATTGCGGGCAAAGTACAGCTCGACGATTTCCCCGTCAGAGCGGGGAGTTTTTTGGGTAGATTGACTCATAGCAGTCGTCTCCTTTCTGCGTTGTACCCTATATGACACGGCGAGATACCCAAATCTTTCCGAAAAAATGGAATTTTTTCGGAAATTTGCGAAAAATTTTCGACTAACGATTCGGCAACCTTCAAATTGGGGCTTGGCGAAGATACAAAGATACAAGATACGAGATACAAGATATGCAAAAACTCTTACGGCGACGCACGTTTTTTATCTTGTATCTTGTATCGGCCGAGCTTGCTCGGCGCGTATCTTGTATCTCACCGAAAAACTGCAATTTGAAGCATCGACATAATCGCCTTCACCCCTCAAAAAAATCCCCGACACGGGCGTGTCGGGGATAGATACAGGGAATATGTAGCTTATGCCTCGGGCTCGGCGGTGGGCTCCTCGGTCGCAACGCCGGTATCCTTCTCATCCACAGCGAAGACGTAGTCGCCGATCTCGGCGCCCTCGGGGAGAGCCACGTCCTTCAGGTTGTAGCAATGGTAGAAGGCCAGCTCGCCGATCTTCTCCATGGTGGCGGGAAGCTCAACGGCGGTCAGACCGCTGCACATCCAGAACGCACCGTCACCGATGGTCTTCAGGGTAGCGGGGAAGGAGAGGGTGGTCAGGCTGCCGCACTTCCAGAAGGCGTATGCGTCCACAGCCTCCAGGGACTTGCCGAAGGAGACGGAGGTGAGAGAGGTGCAGTTGGCGAAGGCCTCCTTGCCAATCTCCAGGAGACCGTCGGGCAGGACCACCTCGGTCAGCTCGGTGCAGCCGGCGAATGCCTGGTAATCGATCTTTGTCACAGTGGCGGGGATCTCCACGCCGACAACCGAAGCAAGGCCGCTGAAGCACTCCTTGCCGATGGTAGTCACGGTACGGTCGTTAAAGGTGGCGGGGATGACAACGTGGTCGTCCTTGGTGGCCTTACCGACGTAATTTACAAGAATAGCGGTCTCGCCCTCGGCCTCCTCAAAATAGAAGGTGCCCTGGTCGGTAACCAGATAGTCCACCTCGGGGGTGTAATCACCGATTCCATCGCCGGTCTTGCCAACGCAGGAAACAAGAGAGAATGCCAGGAGCAGTGCGGCCATAGCGATAGCCAGATACTTTTTCATGAATGGATACCTCCGCAGATTACAGTAATCAATGTCCATATTATAACTCATTCCCGTCAAGTTGTCAAGGGATTTCCCCCTCGAGTTTGTAAAATTTTTGTTATTCCTCGCTTTTTGTGAAAAGTGCCCTGTTTCCGCCCTTCCTTTTTGTGAGGTATTTTTCAAAATCCGGCCCTCCCCTTCCGTCGGGCGGAAAATCGGGTAAAATTCCCTCGGACCACTTGTATTTCGGTGACTTTTATGGTAAAATGGAAGCAGAAACAGCCGGGGAACGGACAAATCCCTCCCCCGGCCACGTAAGGAGGAACAGCGCATGCTTTCAACGGTGTACAGCGCGGGGCTTTTCGGCATCGACGGCTTTCCCGTGACGGTAGAGGTGAACGCCCAGAACCGTCTGGACTATTTTGAGGTGGTGGGTCTGCCCGACGCCGCCGTCAAGGAGGCCAAGGAGCGTGTCCGCACCGCCTGCGAGAATACGGGCTATCCCTTTCCCGATTGCTCCCTGCTCATCAATCTGGCCCCTGCCGACCGCCGCAAGGAGGGCTCGGGCTTTGACGCCGCCATCCTCACGGGCATTCTGTCGGCGGTGGGTGTCATCCGCTCCGCCGTGTCCTTCAAGGACAAGTGCTTCGTAGGGGAGCTGTCCCTGTCGGGAGACTTCCGCCCTGTCCGCGGAACCCTGTCCATGTGCGTGGCTGCCCGTGACGCAGGCATGACCGAGTTCTACACTTCTATGGAAAACGCCGCCGAGGCCGCCGCCGTGGAGGGCATTTCGGTCTACGGCGTTCAGAATATGCGCGCCCTCATTGACCATCTGAACGGCCGTCGGGTGCTGACCCCCGTATCCCGTACCACCGCCGCCTCGGCCGCCGAGATCTACGACGTGGATTTTTCCGACGTGCGGGGACAGACCCTGGCCAAACGGGCCATGGAGATCGCCGCCGCCGGGGGGCATAACATCATGCTCATAGGCCCTCCCGGCACGGGCAAGTCCATGCTGGCCAAGCGGCTTCCCACCATTCTGCCGCCCCTGACCTTTGAGGAGTCCATCGAGACCACCAAGGTCCACTCGGTGTCGGGGACCCTGCCCGAGGGTACTTCCCTTCTCCGCCGCCGTCCCTTCCGCTCCCCTCACCACACCATGTCCCCCGTAAGCCTGGTGGGCGGCGGTGCCAACCCTCTGCCCGGTGAGGTCTCCCTGGCTCACAACGGCGTGCTGTTCCTTGACGAGCTGCCCGAGTTTCCCAAGCAAGTCACCGACGGCCTGCGCCAACCCATTGAGGACGGAAAGGTCACCATTACCAGAGCCAACGGGCGGGTGACCTTCCCCTGCTCCTTCATGATGGTGGCGGCCATGAACCCCTGCCGGTGCGGCTACTTCGGGGATCCCACCCGCAAGTGCACCTGCAAGCCGGAGGATGTCCGCCGCTACATGTCCCGCATCAGCGGCCCCATGCTGGACCGCATCGACATTCAGATCGAGCTGCCCTCGGTGTCCTACGACGAGCTGACCGCCAAGGACAGCCCCACGGTGGAGCGCTCTGCCGACGTCCGCAGGCGGGTCTGCGAGGCCCGCGCCTTCGCCCGTGAGCGCATGAAGGCCGAGGACGAGGCGCATGGCTACGAGCACTCTCCCGCCGAAAAGCCCCTCCATTGCAACGCCCAGCTGGACCCCGCCTCCATCCGCCGTTACTGTATCATGACCGAGGAGGCCGGTCAGCTTCTCCGAACCGCCTTTGACACCCTGGGGCTGTCGGCAAGAGGCCACGACCGCATTCTGCGGGTCGCCCGCACCATTGCCGATCTGGCGAAGTCCAGAGTGATCGGGGCGGAGCATATCGCGGAGGCCATTCAACTGAGGTCTCTGGACAGGAAATATTGGGGGGAGTAATCTACAGCCCTCTGCTCAAACCGAAAGGGCAGATGAATTTGAAAATGTAAGGAGCATCACTATGGGCGCATACTTTGCCAATCTTCACATAAGAAAAAACGATGCTGCTGAAGGGAGCATTTCTGTCTTTTTGACCGAGTATTTCGGCGGAATGGGATATACCCCTGCCGATCCCGATTCGGCCGACGTGACCGTTTCCCTGTACGCCCCCGAAAACAGCGATTGGGTATCGGTCTGCAGCGACGCCTTTACCCACACCGACATCCTCGACCTCGCCCCCAAGGTCTCGGAGAATTGCGGAGCCGACGTTCTGAGCGTGGCTTGCTTTGACAGCGATTACCTGTTCCTCAATCTGCTGAACTCGGAAAAGGACTTTGATCTGTGGCTCAATATCGGAGATACCCCCGAGATCAAAAAGCCCCGACGCAGTAACGTAGCGGGATGGAAGGGGCACGTGGCGGATCACGCCCGTTTCAAGACAGCGGCAGGAAAAAGCTACGTTTGCGCCGAGGACTTTCTCCTTGAAGCGCAGGAGGATCTGGGCATCCCCGCGGGGCAATGCGCGGGGTACGATCTGCCCGAGGCTACGGCGGTGCTGTACTTTTCCGCCCCCGTCAAGGCCGTCGTTCCTCCCACCAAGCTGACCATACCCATGTACGACCTCAAACCCTGCGAACCCGGAAAGCGTGCCGCCTGCTCCGTACTGAATCAGGGAGCAGCCTCCAAGGGCATCTGCGTCCTGTTCACGGGAGATTACGTGGCATCCGAGGAGATCACCATTGACGACGCCGAGTTCTTCTACACCGACAACCGAGGGCAATCCGTCAGCATCCCCATTACCTTTGAAAAGCGTGAATGGATAGAAAACCTGTGGGTCTACTGCTGGGAGGATGAGAATTTCCCCATTCCCCCCGCCGTGTCCGACAGTCTGCCCCCGCAGGTCAAAATGAAAAAGGAATTTGCCCGTTTCTTCGGCATCCGCTACGTCCCTAAGGGCAACAAGCGCAAGTTCCTGGATATTACCGTGATCTTCGCTCCTCTTTCCAATTTTGATCAAGGGCAGTGCGGTTGGCGCGTTTGGTCGCGCGCAGGCTCCAAGAGAGATTATATCCGCGAACATAATCAATCCGAACAGGATATGCGGGCGTACGGTCTCCCCGAGGATATGATTGCCGCCAATCTCATAGACGAATCCGACTACGATCTCGACTGATCCCCCACAGGAAAGGCACCCCCATGACAAACCTTCTCATCAAGCTCTTCATCAAATCCCCCCGCGACACGGGCTCCCCCGCCGTCCGCCGCGCCTACGGCACCCTGGTCTCCACGGTAGGCATCATCCTGAACCTTTTGCTGGCCGCGGGGAAATTCACCGTGGGTCTGCTTTTCGGCGCCATCTCCATTCAGGCCGACGCCATCAACAACCTCTCCGACGCGGGCAGTCAGATCATTTCCCTGGTTACCTTCAAGATGGCCGCCAAGCCCGCCGACCGCGACCACCCCTTCGGCCACGCCCGCATCGAGTACGTCACCTCCATGATCGTCTCCTTCCTCATCCTGCTGGTGGGCTGGGAGCTGCTCACGGGCTCGGTGGACAAGATATTCCACCCCGCCGAGACGGTGTTCAGCTGGCTGTCGGTCATCGTCCTCGGCGTGTCGGTGCTGGTCAAGCTCTGGCTCTGCATCTTCAACCGCAAGATCGCAGGGAGGATCGACTCCTCGGTCATGCGGGCCACCGCCGCCGATTCCCTTTCCGACGCTGGAGCCACCTTTGCGGTGTTGGTGGCGACCCTTATCTACAAGCTCACGGGCTTTGACCCCGACGCCTACATGGGTATTCTGGTGGCTCTGCTCATTCTCTGGGCAGGGGTCAAGATCCTCATCGACACCAAAAATTCCATCCTGGGGGAGCAGCCCTCGGAGGAGACCGTGGCCCAGATCGAGGCTATGGTCAAGGAGTTCGAGGATCAGGGTGCCATCGGCCTCCACGATCTGGTGGTCCACAACTACGGCCCCGGGCGGGTCATGGCCTCCCTCCACGTGGAGGTGGACGGAGACGCCGACATCTACGCCTCCCACGATATGGCCGACCTCATCGAGCGCAGACTGCGGGTGGAGTGCGGCATTGAGGCCACCGTCCACATGGATCCCGTGGCCATCCGCGATCCCCGTGTGAGCGAGCTGAAGGCCTACGCCGAGATCATCGCCAAGGGAGTGGACGACCGCCTCATGATCCACGACTTCCGTATCGTCCCCGGAGACACCCACACCAACCTGATTTTCGATATCGCCGCTCCCTTTGAGCTGGCCGTGACCGACGCCGACCTGCGCAGTCGGGTGGCAGATGCCATACACGAGGGGAACCGGCACCTGTTTGCCGTCATTACGGTGGATCGGGTGTGATCCCTCTGAAAGGAGCTTTTATGTCTGAGCTGTTAGAGTCCTTCATCAACCGTATGACCGAGGGCGGTGTTTTTGAGATGCTGTTCGGTAAACTGCTTCCCTCCCTGTCCGCTGTGGCCTGCTACGTGTTTCTGGGTGTCGCGCTGACGGTTCTCTCCCGTGCCACGGGCATCGGGCGGGTTTGGCAGGCGTGGGTGCCCTTCGCGAATCTGTATCTCATAGGGCTTCTGGCCGACGTGTACACCGACAACCGTCTGACAACCGAGGCTGACCGCGCCCGTCCCTTCTACACACCCTCGCTTCTCCGCCGCCGCATACTGGGCTATGGGATCGGCAGCGGTGCGGCGGGAGCCACCGCCTCGGTGGGATGGCTGCTCTGCATCGCAGAAGGAGCCATCGCTTTCTTCCTGCTGTTAGGTGCCTGGACGGGGAGCGAGATAACCGACATGCCGCCCGCCACGGGGGCACTTATGGCGGTCGGGGCTCTTGTGGGCTTCGTGGCGGGGATCCTGTATCTGGTCTTCACCGTCATGCTCCTCGTGGCTCTCTGCCCCGCTCTGGACCGTATTTTCACCGCGCTGGGGGCACCTCTCCCTGCGCTGTGGGTGCTG
>JAFQOC010000439.1 GCA_017420845.1 Clostridia bacterium | reverse complement strand
GCTATCTGACATCCTCACCCACCAATCTGGGAAGCGGTCTTCGTTGCTCGGTTCTTCTATCTCTTCCCTTATTGAACATGGCGGGGCGGCTTGAGGGGCTGAGCCATCGATTGAATCGCTCAGGTCTGTGTCTACGCGGTCCCTTGGGCGATAGCGCTTATCCCTTCGGATGTATGTATCATCTTTCCAACCAAATTACCTTAGGGGCTACCGAAGAGGATATTTTCGAGGTAGTACAGGAGGCGGCAGACGGGTTGATCCTGGCAGAACGGCGAGCACGTGAGACGATCTCCGGCGACGAACTTTACCGCCTGACGGATCAGATTCATCGGGCAGAGGGAATACTGCGGTGCGGCTATATACTTACCTCCGGGGAAATGACCCAGCTTCTTGGCCTGCTTCGGTTGGGAGCGGCCATGGATATTGTCAAGGGGATCCGCGTGGAGACAATAACAACGCTCTTGTCCGAGGCTATGCCCGCCTGTCTTGTATCGGGATCGGAAACACCGCTCAAGGGAGAAACCGAAAAAAATATTTTTCGCGCAGCCCTGGTTCGGAAGACATTATTTGGGGAAAACTCTGTCGGATGATTCTGAACATCGGAGGGAAAGTATATGGCAAATCGTTTCACAGGCAGGGCACAAAACGCCTTGAACGGAGCTCTGCGAGAGGCTTCATCTCTGGGGCATACGTATATCGGCTCTGAGCACCTTTTGTTAGGACTTCTTTCAGAGAACGCATCCATCGCCGCCAAACTACTCACGGCACGGGGCGTTTCCGCGGATGGCTTCCGACACGGAGTGGTAGAGCTTTCCGGGGCCGGTATTCCCTGTCGGGTATCCCCGGGGGATATGACGCCGCGGGTACGAAAAATCATTCAGGACTCCGCCGTAGAGGCAGGGCGAGCAGGACAGTCATATGTGGGAACCGAGCATCTCCTGATTTCCCTTCTTGATGAAGAGGATTGCGTAGCGGTACGTCTTTTGGAGGGGATGGGTGTTTCCATTGGAGATCTGAAACGGGATGTGCTGGGCTTTCTGGCCGGTTCACCCTCGGTCTCGAGAGGTGACGAGGGAGTCCCCTCTACCTCTCACAGCGGGCGGGAGAGCTCCGGCGGAGAGGGGCGTGAGAAAAGACGGGATCGCGATAAGCTTCGAAATACCGAGGATGCAGGATCCTGCTCCCCTTCTTCCCTTCTGAAATATGGCCGTGATCTGACTGCTCGGGCCTTGTCGGGACAGCTGGATCCGATCATTGGCAGAGAGCGAGAGACCGAGCGGGTTATTCGAATTCTTTCCCGCCGTCAAAAAAACAATCCTTGTCTCATTGGAGAACCGGGAGTCGGTAAAACAGCCGTAGTTGAGGGACTCGCACAACGCATTGCCGACGGGAACGTGCCCGAAACCTTGAAGGATAAGCGCATCTTTGTTTTGGACATCCCTTCTATGATTGCGGGAGCCAAGTATCGTGGTGAATTTGAGGACAGACTCAAAAGCATCATGGCGGAAGTGACCAAGGATCCCTCGGTGATCTTGTTTATAGACGAGCTTCATACCATCGTCGGAGCAGGCGCCGCTGAAGGTGCGGTAGACGCCGCTAATATTCTGAAGCCTGCCTTAGCACGGGGAGAGCTGCGTGTGATCGGTGCAACGACTCTGGACGAATACCGTCTTCACATCGAAAAGGACGCCGCCTTGGAACGGCGTTTTCAATCGGTGCTTGTGGGTGAACCGGGAGAGGAAGAGACCTTGCAAATCCTCATGGGCTTGCGAAGCAAATATGAAGCCCATCATAAAATGAAGATCACCGATCAAGCGCTTCAGGCAGCTGTAGAACTGTCGGTGAAGTATATTCCCGATCGTTTCCTGCCGGATAAAGCCATCGACCTCGTGGATGAGGCAGCGGCAGCTCTGCGTATTTCGACCATGACGGCTCCTCCCGGCCTTAAGGGAATGGAGGATGAGCTGGGAGCGGTACAACGGGAGAAGGAGGAGGCAATCAAAGCCCAGGAATTCGAACGAGCGGCAACACTCCGGGATCATGAATCCGATCTTCAAAAAGCGTACGCCCAAGCCAAGGATGCATGGACACGAAGTCCCCTCAAAGAGGGTGTCGAGGTTGTCACAGAGACGCACATTGCCGACGTCGTCACCGAATGGACCGGGATTCCTGTGGCGCGTCTGCTTGAAAGTGAGGGAGAGAGCCTTTTAGCGTTGGAAAACATCTTGCGACAGCGTGTGGTCGGACAAAATGCGGCCATAAAGTCCGTAGCCGGTGCCATACGGCGCGGTAGACTAGGCTTGAAAGATCCAAAAAGGCCAATTGGTTCCTTCATATTTCTGGGTCAAACCGGCGTGGGAAAGACTGCGTTGGCGCGAGCATTGGCTGCAGCGCTGTTTGGAACGGAACGAGCACTCATTAAATTCGACATGTCGGAATATATGGAAAAGCACAGCGTTTCCCGTCTCATCGGATCCCCTCCCGGATATATTGGTCATGAGGAAGGGGGGCAGCTTACCGAGCGCATCCGCCGCCAGCCATATTCTGTTGTGCTCTTTGATGAACTGGAAAAGGCCCATCACGATATTTTCAATCTTCTTTTACAGGTTTTGGATGACGGTTGCTTGACAGACTCACGGGGACGGCGTGTGAGCTTTCGCCACGCCGTTCTGATCATGACCTCCAATCTGGGAGCTGACCCCTCCGCTCACAAATCAGTAGGCTTTGCTTCCGGTGAGCAAAGGGATCGAGACCGTGACCGGATGTTGAATGCCTTGAAAGAAGCCTTTCGCCCCGAGTTTTTAAACCGCATCGATGAGGTTGTGGTGTTTGAGCCGTTAGGAGAGGCGGAGGCTTGCAGGATCACAACGCTCTTATTGGAGGAAATTCGCGGTCGTGTTTCAGCTTTAGGTATGGAGCTTCGGCTGTCCGATGACGTCGTTTCTCTGATCACGCGGGAAGGCTTTGACCCGCAGATGGGTGCCAGGCCCTTGGGACGCGCGGCGATACGTCTTATCGAGGAGCCCTTGGCAGAGGCGTTACTGTCCGGAACATTTGCGGAGGGGGATGTAATCCTGGCGCGAAGCGATAACGGAACGGTTATATTTGAAAAATCGGAACCGAGAACGAAAAAAGAAGAGAATACGTGACCGCGTGACCGTTTTTATGAAGAAGGTTCAGTAGAATAATGAAAACAAGCGGTTGCCCAATGCCTTCCGGCATTGGG
>JAFQOC010000438.1 GCA_017420845.1 Clostridia bacterium | reverse complement strand
GAAGGCGCCTATACGCCCGACGGCGTTTGCTTTGACATTGGAGGCACCTGCCTGCGTGCCATAGAAAACTACCGCGTGGAGGGGCGTGCCCCCTGTGCCTGTGGCCTGCGGGGAGGAAATTCCAATGGAAACGGCTCCCTCATGCGGATGATCCCCTTCGTGTTGTTTGCCCACTATAGAGAATATTCGTGGGATGCTACCCTGGAGCTGATCCATCGGGCATCCGGCTTGACCCACGCTCACCCCCGATCGTTGGTGGGTTGCGGTATTTACGCCTTGCTGCTTCGTTGTATCCTGTCGCGGGGACGGGAGGGGATTTCGGAGGGTCTCCGTCTGGCGACACTTCACTACGACGGGGAGGAGGAGCTGATGGCCTACGCC
Organism: Clostridia bacterium; assembly: GCA_017420845.1. GTDB lineage: Bacteria > Bacillota > Clostridia > Oscillospirales > CAG-272 > CAMEON01. Next base: position 3,230 of record JAFQOC010000438.1, on the reverse strand, counting down.
CGTATTTTCTCCCCCGACTTTGCCGCCCTGCCCCGGGAGGAGATACGCAGCAGCGGCTACGTGGTGGACAGTCTGGAGGCCGCCGTCTGGTGCCTGATGACCACCGATCATTACCGTGACTGCGTGTTGAAGGCCGCCAATCTGGGGGAGGATATCGACACCACCTCCGCCATCGCGGGGGGCTTGGCGGGAGCCTTGTACGGTTTGGAGGCCATTCCCCCTTCGTGGCTGGAGACCCTGATCAAGAGGGAGATCATGGAGGAGATGTGTGCCAGAGCGGCCAAAAATTGGGGCGCGTGAGTTCCTGTGAAAGAAAAGGTGTCTTTTTCAGAGGACACCTTTTTTGCGTGGAGAGGACCCGTCACCGCCTATCGGGAAAGTCATGGGAGCAAAATCCGCGGCGGCTCGGAGTGAGGATCAGGAACGCTTACGGTGGGAGGAGCGGCGGTTCTTGGGTGAACCCGATTTCGAAGCGGCCAAGACCACCCCGGCACCTCCCGCAACGGTAGCCGCGAGTACACCCCGCAGAGCGGAGCCGCATCCGCCATGCGGCTTTGCACCGTTTGTTTCAGAGGAGGAATTGTGCTCGGTGGGGGTAGCCCCATCCGAAGCGGCGGTCTCGGACTCGGTCTCGGGTCCCGTCTCGGGGAAGGTGGCGCCCTCATCGGTGTAGTGATACCAGGTCTTCTCCAGGGGGAGGTACGTGGTGGCGGAGTCGGTCATGTTCAGCTCGGAGATGACCTCCTCCAGCGGGGGAAGGGAATTATCCTGTACCAGGGTGTTATTCTCGGCGGTAAAGCCCGCCCGCTCGGGGCCGATGGGGTTCTGGGTCTTGCGGTTTTGGTAGTTGATGAAGACCTCGGCACCGCCCGCCGTCTTCTCTCGGAAGTAGAAGTGGTTATTCCGCACCGAAAAATCGCTGTTGTCGGTGTTGAAGACCGTGATATCGATGCGGTAATTCTCGTTGTGGACGCTGTTCATGTTGTTGTAGAACAGGCAGTTCTCAATGATATTGCCCGTGTTGGGGGTGGTGACGGTTTCTCCCGTGACTTGATTTTCCATGGTGGTCTGCATGACCAGCACGCCCTGGCCTTGGTTGTTGGCGATGATACAGGAGTCCAGGGTGAAGTTGTGCACCGCCCGCTCGAAGTCGAAGCCGCAGCCGTCGGGCTGGCCGTTATTGCGGCAATCGTTGAAGCTGCTGTGGGCGATGTAGAGATCCCGACAGCAGGAGAAGAGGGCCTGGGTGGTACCAAAGGACATGGTGTAGTCGGCCATGCCGCTCTTGGCCTGGATGTGGCACCAGCGGCCCCAGGGGCTTTCGGAGGTGCCGTCGTAGCCGAAGTCGGCGGAGTCGATGCTGACGGCGGTCATGGTGTTTTGGGTGGTCAGGCCGCAGACCTTCCAGTTCTTGGTGTAGGTGTAGCACTGGTTGGGGCCTGTACCGTAGTGGTAGTTGTAGCAGTTGGCGCCTACGGCGATGATGCAGTCCTCAAAGGCGTTGCGGTACAGCTCGATCTCGGAGACGGCGGTGGCGGGCTCGGCGATCCCGGGGATAGTGACGTTGGCCAGGGGCTTGGGAGGTCTGCCACCGATGTTGATGGCGGTGGGCCAGATGTACTCGGCTATGCCTCCCGCGTTCGGAATGACCTTGCCGTTTTGGACGTCCTCCAGATTCCCCTTGACGGAGGTGAGGAAGCTCACGTCGGTTATGGCCTCGGCCATGAGGTCGGGGCAGTTGATGTCGGTAAAGGAGCAGTTGGTGACGCGCACACCCTTGTTGCCCACCGAGGAATCGTAGCGGAAGTAGATGCCCAGGAGGGTGTGGCTGATGTGGAGGTTGTCGATCCAGATGTAGTTGAGTCCGAAGCCGTTTTGGCCGCCTACGCTGATGTCGGTGGCCAGCAGGGCGATGTCGTCCCGCTTGTTTTGCAGGGAGATCTCGGGCTTGGGGTCTGCGGTATCGCCGTAGGAGCCCACGAAGATCCAGGCGTCCTTACGGCCGTTCCCGCGGACGGTCAGCCGCTCATGCCAGGTGTCCCCGCGGCGGAGGAGGACGCGGTCCCCGGGCTTCAGGTCCATGCTCTCAATGCGGTCAAAGCTCTTCCAGGGGGTGGACTCGCTGAGGCCGTCGTTTTGGTCGTTTCCGAGGGAGGAGGAGATATAGTAGGCGGTGCCCTCGTCCGCGAGGCGCAGGTCATAGGTGGGGTCCATGTGGTTACCTCCTTGGGGTGTGATTTCGGCTACTGCCGCTGTGGGCGCGCCGAGGAGCAGGATGAGGGAGAGAAGGGTTGCGAGCAGGGCGATGCGGGTGTTTTTCACGGTGGTGTACCTCCCATGTGGGGTATTATATCCATTTTATCATATTGAATTGGATCTGTCAATAGGGAAATGGAAAGACCCCGCCGTGGGGCGGGGTGGGAAGGGGTTGATTGGGGCGGGGAATTACTGCGCGAGGAGGCCTTCGATCTCCTGTCTCTGCTCCCCCGTGTACTCATACACCGTGGCCTTGAACCACTTGGCCTCCACGAAGTCCTCCGCGAAGGCGTCCATGACCTTTTGGGCGATGCGGAGCTGGGACAGGGCTTTTTCCCTCTCCCCTTGGGCCATGAGGTGCTTGCCCGTAATGATGAGCATATCGATGAGGTCTTCGGCGGAGATGTTCTTCTGCTTCTGGGCGGCCTCGTAGGCGTCCTCGCCCGTCAGGAGCCTGGCCGCTACCTCCAGCTTTGTGAAGTAGATCTCGGGGATTTGCTCGATGGCGTCCTTGGCGGCGGACAGGTCTCCTTGGGCGGCGTAGGCCTCTGCCATGATGCGGTAGGCGTCGAAGCGCACCTCGTCGTATCGGGTGCTTTCAATGAGGGCTTTGGCCACCGAGATCACCTCGTCGCTCCGCCCGGGCAATTCCAGAACACCGATGAGGCAGTTCAGCAGAATATCGTTCCCTGGGTACTTTTTCAGTCCGTCGCGGATGATCTGCTCTGCCTTGGGCTTGTCGGTATGCCAGTAGCGGCTGTGCTCGTCTACGATGGCCTCCACCTGCTTTTGCGTCTCGTAGAGGTTGAAATCGAAGAGCTCGTCGGTGGAGACACCGAAAAAGGAGGCGATGGCGGGGATGGTGGCCACGTCGGGCATGGTGGTGCCGTTCTCCCACTTGGAGACGGCCTGGAAGGTCACGCCCAGATACTGGGCCAGCACCTCCTGGGAAATGTTCTTCTGCTTACGCAGGG
>JAFQOC010000437.1 GCA_017420845.1 Clostridia bacterium | reverse complement strand
CTCAAGGCCGCCCTCGGGACTGCCGGCCACCCCCCTTTTCTTACCCAAGGGGGACTGCGTCCCCCTTGGAACCCTGCCCGAAAAGCGTGAGAACGCCAACGACAAACAGTTCGACAAACCCAAATTTGAAAGTTGACTGAATCGTTACACTGCAATTTACTTACCCGTAAAATTTATGATTTCCAATGGTCATGATATACGGTCTCGTCCGCCCGATCCAGGAGGAGGTGGCGATCTTTGGGTTGTAGAAGTAGATCATTTGGGTGGAGAGGGAATACCCCTCCAGACAGATCTTGGCGGCCATAACAGCCGAGGAGGTCGGAGTCTGGTAAATGGTGCCGCTGGAGACGGGAGAAAATTGTGTACCGTACTTGGTGTCAAAAATGACCCCCTTGACGGTATTCGGGAACTGACTGCTCCGTACCCGATTGAGCACCACGTTACCTACGGCGATCTGCCCCGCGAAGGGCTTGCCCTTGGCCTCGGCGGAAATGATACGGGAGAGCCAGTAGAGATCGGTGGAATCGTAGTATTCCGAGGCCCACTTCACCTTGGTGGTGTCCCCCGAGGTAATATAGGCGTCGAAATAGCCCGAGCGAACAGTCACCTTGGCATTCATGGCCTTTGACATGGAGGTCAGAGGAACGAAGATCCAGCCACCCAGACTGATGACCTTTTTCCCCGTATAGAAGATTCGCTCGTTGACGGTAATGTAGGGATCGCCTACCTTTACGGTGATGGATAGGTTGGTGCCCGTGATGACCACCTGCTCGGTAGCCTCGGTGTAGACGGTTTTAAAGCTGCCGAACTGATCCGCAAAACGCTGGACGGGAACGTAGACCGTCCCGCCGATGTCGGCAACCTGCCCCTTCAGGATCTGTCTGCCGTCCTTGTACAGATCCACCGCCATAGCCCCGGAGGGCCAAGGATAGTAGATGCGGGAGCCACCTCGGACCTGCTTGTCCATGCGGGCCTCCACACGGCGGGCGATAAGCTCCTGGGTCAGGGGAAGGGTGGGATCGAAAATATCCTCTATTTCTTGATTTTCATCACTTTCACCGTCCTCCGGATTTATACTGTCAAGTATACTGTCAAATGGATGTGAAGGGACAGGAGTGATCTCCGCAGGCTCTCGGGTATTCAGGGTCTCACGCCGAGCCAAAACACGGGTAGATACCTCTCCCTCCAGGCTGGTGAGATCAGCGGGCCAAAGGATGCCTGTGTCCCCCAGAATAGTGGGGGAGGTCTCCACCTCCACGGTCGGAGCCTCGGATCCCGTATTTTCGGGACTGGGGGAATTTCCGGCCGCCGCCACGGTGGGAAGCATAGCTGAAAGCAGTAGGAGTCCTGACAGGCCCAGAGCCGCCATGCGAAGGATGGGTTGCATTCGGTCTGTGGCGCTGTTGCGATGGATGTGTCGGTGAATGAATTTCATGGTGGTTGTTACCTGCCTTTCCGGCAGTACCGATGTATAGAAAACGCAAATATGCAAAAAGGGTATGGGCATATCACGGTCGTGCCTCCGAATCGGTACGGCCTGTGAGTGTGAGCAGGAGCGGGGTATGACCCAACTCCTGCGAGCGGAGGAATGCGGGGCGGGAGATCGAGTGAATACCGCCTCGCTTTCCCTATTGTAGCAGATTTATGCGAAAAATGCAAGGAACAATG
>JAFQOC010000436.1 GCA_017420845.1 Clostridia bacterium | reverse complement strand
TGTCGTATGACTTGAAAGATAACTCACCGCGCTTCTCCATCGCCTTAGTCAAAATACCGCTTCCAAGCTTACGAGCTAATACAGCAGGAACAGGCGACTCGAAGAATATCCAAGCGTGAACTCCGTTTCCCGAACGGGATCGTTCCACGCATATAGGAACATTTAATTCTTCACAGACCTCTCTAAAAGCAGTAACATCTTTTTCAAACGAGTCATCATCAAAGTCGGCACATAGAAAATGACAAGTCTCATCCTGTAGCATTGGATAGATTCCTATCACATCACGTGCTAATCCATCCTTGCCCTCAAGATGTTTATAAATGTCTTCATCAGTTAAGGATTTTAACACCCGATTGGGACAATTGGCGCATTTGTACTTCCTTTTGTCGCACAATCCCTCTGCCCATTCGTTTTTACATACAGGCTGGTATCCGCTTTTTCCGGTTGCTGTGCTTTGCCAACGGCGGGCAAACACATCTTCTCTGCCTTTGAATAAAGAGCGAAATAAATCTATCTTTTCTTTCGCGGAGCTGTATTTATTGATGGAACAAATTGTATTTTCAGCCGTTTCAGTATTCGAGGCAGATTGCTCTGTCATTCCAAGCATCTGTCTAAACCGCGCGTTTTCTTCTTCGAGCTGCTTCGTCCTGCCCTCTAATTCGTTATAGCGAAGTAAAAGCTCTTTATATAGCTTCTCATACATTTTTCGTCCTCGTTTTATTGCATTATATCGTAACTCTATTTTTCAAAAAGTATATGCAGAGCCAGCAGAGGGAAATCTGAATATCTTTCTTCCGGATATGCATTACGCATTTTTTCATACTCATCGAGCAAAAACTCGCCTTCCTGATCCATCTCCTTCATACCAAATACGAGACATGCGACTGCTTGGGCATACGGATTTCGGATTTCTTGATATCGCTTTCTCAGTTCCAACACATACCGAAGATCATTTTTGACAAAACAACGGCCGGCAGTCTCAATAAATCTGTCAAACGCGCTTGTCAAATAACGTTTCAAAATCAATGGCATTGTTGTCTCAGCATATTCCGACACCTTTTCTATCATTTCGTGACGATTCTCTATAGCTTTGAGTTTTCTCATGTAATTTACGATGATTTCCGGATCATTCATAGAAGCAATCATATTTCTTTCATCCGAGTTGTCGGGAACAGTAATGCCTTTTTCTTTGGCTAATTTATCAAACTGCTGAAACAAATCCGGCAGTGCAGCGTTTACACTGAAATAGAAAATATTTGCCGCAGACAATTCGGGAACCTTATGCGTGTCAAAAAACTTCTTGTCTAGTTTATTTTTCATAACTTAAATCCTCGTTTTACATATCACCCGGGATATGCAATTTCACGTAAGAGCCAACCACTACCTTTTCAAGAGCACCGATCTCCAGCATTTTTTCAATTGTGGAAGAAAGCTTTGCTGATATTCCTTTATATCCCATGGCTTTTGCAAGCTCGTTCATAGATAGTGTTCTGCCTTTGAGCGCCACAAAAATGCGTTCTCTGTATTCAAGCTCCTTGGGATTGCTTTCGCTCTTGGGAAGAAAATACGAGTGGATTGGAAGAGTCACCGAAAGATACATCCGGTTATCATCCATATCAAATTTCGGCAAACTCGAACCGTTCTCTCGAAGTACTCTTAATACGGTGGGATAGCCTGTATTGCGGCCTTCAATCAAATGAAGCTCCTTAAGAAAATCTCCGATTCTTCTGTTTCTATAAACAGGAGACGTAATATTATAAGCCGAGATATTCTCCATAGTGATACTTCTGTCAAACCCGGGAAAGCTGGTGATCGTGATAGCTGTAGGCGTTATCTTAACTGTTATAGGTTCATTCACTTGATACGATCTATGATATACAGCATTCGATAATAACTCTTCAACAGCAGCATACGGATAATTATGAATCTTTACAGATTCTGCCTTGTGTGCTTCTTTTATGATCGCTTCTTTCAAAATATAGTTTTTGATATAAGAAAGCGCATCCTTCAATTGTCTTTGGATCGGGCCTGTGAATACCTTTTCCACCATATTAGTCCCTGTTGGATCGGGAATATCTACCACCTCAATTCTCGCATAACGGAAGTATCTCTCGGGGCGTTCCGAAAACATCAGTATTCCCACATTGAGCGGCTTGAGATTTTCTACGGGACCGGAAACCAACTGCATATCCTTTGCAATCTTTAGGGCATCCTCTTTCAATGAAATCTCATACAAGCTACTACCGATTTCTTTTAGATGCTGGCGCATAAGACCAATATCCAGATCTGAGATATCTGCCGCAAGATTTGCTCTGTCATCAAAGGGAATATCAGATGAAACGTAAAAAAGTTGCTTTTCTTCCTCCGCAGAGGCTACAATGGTACTGCTGAATTTTCTGATATAGTGCAGTTTATTTGCTTTTTCAGAGAAAATATCCTTGGATGCCTTGTAGGGTCTGCCATAACCCCCCGGAACCCAAATGACGATGATATACCTTCCGTCAAAAAGTACAGGTTCTACAATGGGGTTATACAAAGGTTCAATACAATGGCAGTAGCCTACAAGTTCTTTTAGAATTGTATCAATATCTCCTTGCGCAATTCCTTTGATAGGGAATACAGGACTCCCGTCAATTTCCTCAACACCTACGACAATATATCCGCCGCCGACGTTGTCGATATCATTAGCAAAGGCACAAATGCTGTGAATGATAGGGTTGGGGTTCCAATCGCTCTTGAACTCGATTCGTGTCGACTCGACAACTCTTTTATTGATCAGATCTTCGATGTTTATCGGTATTGCCATATATGCCTCCTGTTTTGTTATGTGCTATTGTACCATTATTATATCATAAAGTCGGCTGTATGTCAATATTTCAGGCAAAACTTCGTCGATGGTTTCGATAATAATACATCGAAACCATCGAAAGAGAAAGAACATGATGATTTATTGCCTTATATAGGCCATGATTGCTAAGTAATTCGCCGAGAGTGACCATTTGGGTACTCTCGGCGGTAACATTTAATAAGTATATCCAAAATAGAAAAAGCAAACCCGAACAGTTCCGTCGTAACGAGACCGTTCGGATTTGCTTGCTCTGGTGGAGACCGCGGCGCGAGCGCCGCAGGAATCTGAACCACGCCCCGCAAGCGGGGCAGCAAGCTGCCCTCCGCTCCCGATGGTCGCTATAGAGTGGATTTTTCTTTCTCGCTTACAGCTTGCACATGGCTTCTCATCCAAACCATCTCCACCAAAAACAAAATAGAGCCGATAAATCGACTCTGTTCGTTTATGGTGGAGACAGTTGGAATCTGAACCACGCCCCGCAAGCGGGGCAGCAAGCTGCCCTCCGCTCCCGATGGTCGCTACAGAGTGGAGATCTTCTTTAATACTTGCAGCTTGCACATTGTTTCTCATCCAAACAATCTCCGCCAAAAACAAAACAGAGCCGATAAATCGACTCTGTTTGTTTATGGTGGAGACAGTTGGAATCGAACCAATGACCTCATGCATGTCAAGCATGCGCTCTAACCAGCTGAGCTATGCCTCCGCAACGGATGGTATTATACCATATGCGGAGGGATTTGTCAAGGGGTTTTTGAAAAGTTTTTTAAGTTTTTTTGCGCTTTAGAGATCGCGCTGTTGTTTTGGATCAGATAAGGAGGGGCTCAGGAAATGATCCCGTATTCGTACACGACCGTAGAGAAGGATACAAGCTCCGAGCTCATGTAGGCATACCGAAGCTCCTTTGTCATCTCGCCGTATTCATTGTATTCGTATGAATGGACTGTGGTGATATCGTCCTCGTCGGAGGTGATGGTGGTGCGGATAAGGTTACCTCTCTCGTCGTAATCATATTCGATCACGTTGCTCATAGATGCGGACCCGTCCGTAGGGCATAAGTAGTTTTTGATCTTCTGGTTCTTCTCGTTGTACTCGTACACGTAATCACGGGTCAGCTCCTCGTTGCGGTAGTGACGCTCACGGACCATATTGCCGCGATCATCTGTGATCCTTTCCATACGGGTCACGGTCGCCTCGTTTTTGTATTCTGTCAGGATTGTGTAGCTTCCGTTCTCGCCGTAGTTGTAGATAGTGACCGAATCCTTGCTTTCTTCTCGGGAGATGCGCCCGGACTCGTCGTATTCGGTGTGTACCTCTTCTGCGGGCTTATCGCTGTCATAGGCGGTGTACCTCCGAATGACGCGACCTTGTTCGTCGTATTCATAGGTGTTCGTCCATCCGGCAGAGGGGATTTCGTCGAACGTATATTTTTCTTGCGTGACAAGACCGTTTTCGTTGTAGGTGTAGACCTTCATGTCGGTTCCTCTGCCGTCCAGATAGTTTCTTTCTCTGACGAGCAGACCGTTCTCATAGGTGTATTTGGTACGATACGTTTCGTTGCCCTCTGCATCGTAGACCGTTTGCTTCATGAGGCCTCGCTGTGTCTTGGCAGCCTCGGTGACAGCTTCGGTCGTTTCCTCTGCCGTTGTGTCGGTAGGCCGTGTCCCCACGGGCGGTGTGATCCCGCCGGGGCCTCTGCGTCCTGCCAGCACGATAGCCGTCAGGACACCCAAGGCCACGACAACGGACACCGCCGCCGCGAACCACCCGCTGGAGGTGATCCTTTTCCATGCGGTGCCGCGGTCGGAGCGGGGAAGCAGGACCGCCGCCGTCTCGGGCAGCTCGCTTTCCAGAATATAGCTTTCGCGGATATTGTTCAGCCCGCGCAAAATGGTTGTCGATTGCTTCATACGGGAAATCCCCTTTCTGTAAGATGCTCCCTCAGCCGCTCCCGCAATCGGTGGAGCCGCACCGAGGTGTTGTTTGCGGTAAGCCCGTGGGCCGCCGCCAGCTTGGATACGGGGTAGAGGTGCCAGTACCGCCCCACGAACAGCTTGCGGTCGGTAGGCTCCAGACCGTCCAGAAACTCGTCCAGAGCGGCGGTCAGAGCGGTCACGTCTGCCTCCGGCGTCTCCTCGGGCAGGGCGCAATCGGCCAGCTCGTCCAAGGCCACCTCCAGCTCCCGATTCCGCTTCAGGCGGGTGATCGTCCGCAGGCGATCGATGGACAAATGCCGCACCAGCCGTCCCAGATAGACCTTCAGGGAAGGGGGATCCTGGGGCGGGATGCTGTTCCAGGCCTTGAGCCAGGTATCGTTGACACACTCCTCCGCGTCGAGGGCGTTTTGCAGGATGCTCATGGAAATACCCGTCACGTATGTGCCGTACTTGACCGAGGACTCCTTGATGGCATCCTCGTTGCGGGCGAAATACAGGGCTACGATGTCTCTGTCTTCCATAGTACATCCTCCTTTCAATGTATTCAAGGGGCGCGCGCTAAAACCCCTCTACTTACATTACCGACATTTCGGGGGCTATCTTACAGTTTTTGGGGAATTTTTTTGAAAAAAGCGGATTGACAATGGATCATTCGCGTGATATAATGGGCGCAAGGGACAAATGCCCGTCGTTTGTCGGAATCGGAAACGGTTCCCGTAGGTCTGCCGACCTTGAAAAAGGTAACGGTGGCGGTTGCTTCCTCTGTGAATCCACAGGGAAGCGCAAATCTTTTTCCTTCCCTGATGCTCTGCAAGGGGGAGGTGATGCTTTGATGTATGTTACTTGGTACGAGCTGATTGAGTTTATCATGGCTCTCATCACGCTGGCATTCGTCATCATGTCTTACTTAAACAGTAAAAAAAGATAACCGCCCAACCTTCCACAGCAAGCGGTTATCTTTTTAACTCATTGTGAGGAAGCACCGTCATCGGTAGCTCCTACGCCTTTATTATAACGGATCTCCTTCGATTTGTCAATACCTTTTTCACAATTTGCTCCCGCAAGGGGGCTTTTTTGTTGCCGAAAAGCAGGCGCGCCAAAAGACACGCCTGCCTGTAGGTGAACGCTTACGCCCAGCTCATGGTCGTAGGCTTCTCCTCGAAGATGCAAACGCCCTTCAGGAAAGCCACGGCCTTCTGCAGACCCTCGTCGATGGTCATGATGCTGTCCTCGTGCTCGATGGACAGGACCTTATCGTAGCCGCAGAGGCGGAGGTTGGAGATCATGTCTCTCCAGTAGGTCTCGCCGTTGCCGTAGCCCACGGTGCGGAAGATCCAGGAGCGGTTCAGCTCGTCGGAGTAGTGCTTGGTGTCCAGCACGCCGTTGGCGGCGGTGTTGTACTTGTCGATCTTGGTGTCCTTGGCGTGGACGTGGTAGATGGCACCCTTCAGCTCGCGGATAGCGGCCACGGGATCCATGCCCTGCCAGACCAGGTGAGAGGGATCGAAGTTGGCACCGATCACGGGTCCAACTGCCTCACGCAGACGGAGCAGGGTAGCGGGGTTGTAGACGCAGAAGCCGGGGTGCATCTCAAAGGCGATGTGGGGGACGTTATGGGCCAGGGCGAAGGCACCGGCCTCTTTCCAGTAGGGAATGACCTTCTCGTTCCACTGCCAGTCCAGGATGGCCAGGAAGTCCTCGGGCCAGGGGCAGGTGACCCAGTTGGGGTACTTGGCCCCCTCGTGGTCGCCGGGACAGCCCGAGAAGGTGATGACGGTATCCACGCCCATCTTTTCGGCCAGCAGAACCGCGTTGCGGAAGTCCTTGTCGAACTGCTCGGCGATGGCCTTGTCGGGGTGAAGGGCGTTGCCGTGGGCGGCCAGAGCGCAGACCTCCACGTCGTACTTCTTCAGGGTGGCCATGAACTCGTCGTACTTGGCGGGATCGGCCAGCAGCTCCTCGGGGTTGCAGTGAGCCTTGCCGGGGTAACCGCCCGCGCCCAGCTCAACGGTGTGGACGCCCAGACCCGTCAGGATCGAGAGAGTCTCGTCCAGGGACTTGGAGCCGTACAGGTTGGCTAAAACACTCAGTTTCATGATGGATTATTTCCTTTCAAAATAAAGATTACGGATTTTTCTCGGCGGGACTGACCTGCAGGAACACGCCCTCTCCCGCTTCGGGCTTGAGCTTCAGAGTCTCGGCTGTACCCATATCCGTCAGCCCCTCGCCGCTCCAGATGCGGTAGTCCATCTCGCCGTCGAAGGTGAGGTGGATCGTGCCCGCCCCCTTGTAGTTGAGGTTGACGATATAGTACCCGACCTCTCCCGCCGCGTTCTCAAAGCAGCCGATGGCGAATTTATCCCGCTGGTTGGTCTCGGCAGCCGAGAGGTAGCGGTAGGATTCCAGCTCGGAGGTACACCGCGCCTTGGAAAGCGCGTTGGACATATCCCTGTAGTTGCAGATGATGACGCCCTTGCAGTCATAGTCCAGATACACGCCCTTCATGGCGTTGAGTCGGCCGTTGACGGTTTGGACGGTATCGAACAGGGGGGTCTTTTCCCCCTTGGCGGTAATCATGCTGGAGTATTCCCACCCCTCGTAGTGCTCGCAGACGAGGAAGTAGGCGATGCCCTTGGCACCCATGGCCAGGGCCAGGTGGGTATTCAGACTCAGCTCCTCCACAGTAGGCTCGCGGTAGGCGGTGTCCGCCGAGGTCTGGACGTAGGCGTAGAAGGGTACGCCCGCGGCCTTGGCCTCCTCCCCCACAATGGCCAGATTGGCCGCCAGATTGGGGAGGCTGTCCCCGCTCTTGGGGTAGGGGTAGTAATCGAACATGAGGATATCGGGCTTGGCGGTCTCCAGATAGGTGGAGACGTACTTGCGGTAATTGCCGCCGACCCAGGAGGAATTGGCGTAGGTGGGAAGCAGATTGGCCAGAACGGGCAGGGACGTGTCGCCCAGCTCACGGCGCGCGGCGGTCATCAGCTCAGCGGTTTCCCCGATCTGATCGAAGGAGGGCTCGTCCTTGACGTAGATCGCCCCCAGCGCGTCGGCATCGGGGGAATCCAGCAGGGCGCGGAGCTTTTCGGCGTTGTAGTCGGCGGCCATGCCCGCGCAGTTGTACCATAGCTTCATCCCCGCTTTTCTTGCGGAGGACAAGGACTCCAAGGGCCATGACCCCGAGCTCCATTCCTCCAGGGTGATCATGTAGTTCAGTCCTGCATCGGCTAACAGCCGCCATACGGCATCGTAGCTGCCTTCGGTACCCGTGTACCCGTCCCGCAGAGCGGAGGCAGGGGTGGACCAGCCGCCGATGGGGAGCTGATTCATGGGGGTGCTGTCGTAAATTTCCTTCATAGCGGCTTGCTTTTCGGCCTCGACCTCGGCGGGATCACGGGTGACCTCCTCGGTAGGGGCTTCGGTGGGTTCCTCGGTAGGGGCTTCGGTGGACGCGTCGGTTGGCGTTTCAGCAGAGGGAGCGGTGACCGTGCCCGCGGCGGTATCCTCCGCAGTCGTATCGGTGGGCTTCTCGCCCGGCGTACAGGCACAAAGTCCCGCAGCCAGCAGGGTAAGGCTCAGAATGACGGACAGGACTCGTTTCATCATAGCGCGCCTCCTTATGCAGGGCAGGGGACGGTCGCCCGCCCCCTTGCCGTTTGATGATTTGCGATCAGTCGAAGTAGTAGGGCTGACCCGTCTTGGCGGACTCGTAGATGCCCTCCAGGATGCGGGTGACGGTGTAGGCCTGCTCGGGAAGGACGCAGGGATCGGTGTCATTGATGACGGCGTTGATCCACTGGGCCGCCTCCATGGAAGCGGGATCGCCGGCGTTGGCGCCCTCGTAGAAGGCCGCGCCCTGGGGATTCAGGTTGGGCTTCAAGAGGTACTGGGCGTTGTTGCGGATACCGTTGATGCGGACGCCGTCGTACAGGTCGCCGCCGGCCTTGGTACCGCAGATGAGGGTGGTCGCCTCGCGGACGTCCAGCATATTGAGTGCCCAGGCCGATTCCAGATTGATGGTGGCGCCGTTCTCCATGACCACGAAGCCGAAGGCGGAATCCTCCACGGTGAACTTCTCGGGATCCCAGTTGCCCCAGGCGTTGCCCTGGTTGGTGTCCTTGTTGAGCTTATGGTAGGTGGTGCCCACGCAGTACTTGGGCTTGTAGTTGTCCATGATCCAGAGGGTCAGGTCGAGGGAGTGGGTACCGATGTCGATCAGAGGACCGCCGCCCTGCTCGTACTCGTTGAGGAACACGCCCCAGGTGGGAACGGCTCTGCGGCGGAGAGCGGTAGCCTTGGCGTAGTAGATGTCGCCGAAGGTGCCGTCGACGGCCTCCTGCTTGAGGTACTGCGCGCCCATGGACTGGCGGGACTGGTAGCCGATGGTCAGCTTCTTGCCGCTGCGCTTCTGGGCGTCCAGCATCTTTCTGGCCTCGGCGGAGTTGATGGCCATGGGCTTCTCACACATGACGTGCTTGCCTGCGTCCAGCGCGTCCACGGTGATGAAGCTGTGGGAGCGGTTGGGGGTGCAGACGTGGACCACCTCGATGGACTCGTCGGCCAAAAGCTCCTTGTAGTCCTCGTAGACCTTGGCGTCGGGGGTGCCGTACTTGGCCTTTGCGGCCTCGGCGCGCTCCACGATGATGTCACAGAAGGCCACCATCTGCACGTTGGGGAGCTTGGCGAGGGAGGGCATATGCTTACCGTTGGCGATACCGCCGCAGCCGATGATACCGACTTTTACGATTCTCTTTTCTGCCATGACATTGTTCTCCTTTTGTTATGAACGAATATGTTGCCGCTTATACGGCCGCCGCCGATGTGGCGGATACCCACATTTTACCGCATTTTGGAGGGATTTTCAATGGGTTTGGGTAGGTTTTTGGAAGTTTGGAAGGTTGCACAAAACGGGGGTGGGGGTTTTGGGCGAAATGTCTCTTGCGTTGTGGCCGATTGTATGCTACAATAGATGTGAATAAATCCATTCGGAAAGGAGACCACCCATGAAGCTCACGAGAATCGCGCCTCTTGTGTTGGTAGCGGCTATTCTGCTCTGTACGGTATCCTGCGCCAAGCGGACTCCGAAAGAGGGGCGGCTGGTGGTGAACGGCACCGAGCTGGAGGAAACGGTGATGTTCGTTTCCGACGAGAGAATGGAATTTACGGTACAACTGCTTCCCGTTCTGGAGGGGTATGGTTTCTCCTGTGAGTATGTGTCGGACGACCTGACCGTGATCACCAAGGGTGATTGCCTCTACCATCTGAGCCTGACCGATTTGACTCTGTACTTGATTTCCAGTTCCGCATACGAGCCCGACGAGGAGATCCCGCATATCAACCTGTTGCGCCCGCCTGTGGGAGCGAAATCCAAGGAACACCCCATCGTGCGGGAAGGAAATGACGTGATCGTGGATATGGTCACCATGCAGGGCATCCTTGTATCCATGCAGGAAAAGGCCTTTACTCATTTCTCTTATGAGGATGGCTTTGTCGAGTACGGCATCCGAGAGGAATAAGCATATGGAACCCCTCCCCGCGGAGGGGGATCTTTCATCCCCTCCCTCACATTTTTCGCCCAACCCCTTGCAAAATCCCTCTGTCCATGTTATACTATAAGGTAATATCCCCTCTTTGAAAGGAGAGAACCATGAAAACCACCCGCATCGGACTGCTGATCCTGTCCGTTCTCCTCTGTGTCGCCCTGGGCGTAGCCTTTACCGCCTGCGACCGCGGAGACACCCCTACCGACACCACCGTAGCCGACACCCCCGCTCCCACCGACGCGCCTACCGAAGCTCCCACCGAGGCCCCCACCGAGCCCGAGACCACCGAGGAGCCGACTGAAGTCCCCACCGAGGCTCCCACCGAGCCCGAGGAGACCGAGCCTCCCATCGTGGACGTGATGGTGGGCGAGACCCTGGACGCCCCCCACGCCACCCAGTTCACCGTGTCCAACGTCTTTGCAAACGATATGGTCGTCCAGAGAAACGAGCACATCCGTGTCTGGGGCTGGGCTGATGCCTCCCAGAACGGTAAGAAGGTCACGGGCGAGTTCAAGGGTATGTTCGCCGAGGCCATCATTGAAAACGGCGCCTGGGAGATCACTTTTGGCGCCCGCATGGATGCTTCCGCTGAGATGGGTCATACCATGAAGATCTACGCCGACGGCGTGTCCTACGAGTTCACCGACGTGCTGGTGGGCGACGTCTACATGGTCATGGGTCAGTCCAACTGCGCCTACTCCGTGTCCAACCACCACGCCTACGTCAATACCCCCGACAAGGGCGGCAAGGACGTGCTGGACTACGACGCCCCCATCCGTATCCATTACAACTCCCAGATGCAGACCGTCGGCTACCCCAAGTGGGGCACCGAGGAGGTCTGCCTTGAGGTCAAGTCCGGCTCCACCTGGCAGAGAGCCGACAGCTACGCCGATATCCAGAACTTCACCGCCATCGGCTACCTCTTCGCCCATAACTATGTGAAGCTCACCGACAGCAAGGTGCCCATCGGTCTCATTGAGATCGACGGCAACGGCCGTCCTCTGGGCGCCTTCATGTGCAACCAGGTGGCCACCGAGAAGGGGACCGACCGCTACGACGCCACCAGAGGCTACTACGTCACCACGGGCGTCAACGGTGACGCCGGCCGCTACCTCTACAACTGCTACATGTATCCCTTCGAGCGCTACGCCATCGCGGGCCTCATCTGGTACCAGGGCGAGAGTGATCTCCTCCAAGCCAACGCCCGAGTCTACGCCGAGAATTTCTCGGCCCTCATGACCTACATGAGAGGTACCCATAACCTCGTCAACAAGGACTTCCCCGTCTACTACGTGGAGTTCCCCACCATCTACCAGCAGCCTGCGGGCTTTACCGGCCAGTGGCACTACATGGACGTGGGTCTGATTCGCGCTGTCATGGGTGAGATCCAGCGCGTCCTTCCCAACAGCCACCAGATCGTCTCCACCGACCTGTGGAGTGACGATACCTTCTTCAATAACCTCCACCCCAACTGCAAGTTCGAGCAGTCGGAGCGTATTGCCACCCTGGCCGCCGCCGTCAATGGCGAGGCGGGCAAGACCGTGGAGCAGGGCAACGGCCCCATCCTGGTGAGCATGGAGGTGCTGGAGGGGGGCAAAAAGGCCATCCTGACCTACGAGAACGTGGGCGAGGGTCTGAAGACCTCCGACGGCGGCAACGCCGTCAAGGGCTTCGTTCTCTACCGCAAGAACTGCTCGGTCAACACCCGCGGCGAGATCACCGCCACCATTACTGCTCCCAACCAGATCACGGTGGAGTGCACCTCCTCCATTACGGGCCTGGCCTACAATGCCGTGACCTACAACGTCTTTGGCGTGGACGTCAACCTCTGTAACAGCGAGGGAGTCCCCGCGGGCGCGACCGTGATCCTGAAGGAAGAGTGATCTTCCTTGATACAAAATTACCTCCCTCGGCCGATTGGTCGGGGGAGGTTTTTTCGTGGGAGGAAACGGATCCTCGGGCTTGGTCTCCTTTTTTCTTATTTCAAATACCTCTCAGGGAAAGGGCGGTGTTCACCGCGCGATACAGACAATAGACAGTCTCTCCCGTCAGAACACGGTTCCGGTCGGTATCCGATGCCGAGACGTGGCAGACCAGATTCGGTATGCCCTTGATTTCCTCATAAGCTGTTGTGGGGCTCTCGGGAGCGTTCGGCTTTTCGGTGCAGCCGCAGAGCAATAGGGATAAGAGCAGCAGGCAGATACCAAGCGTTTTCATTCCTCGCTATCTCTCTTGTCGGTCTGCTCCGCCGGCGTGTCAAAATCCGTGGCCTCGGCCTCGGTAGGAATACCTTCCTCACTCTGCTCAATGGGAGCGAAGGGATTTTCGGGCTTGGTCGGCACCTCAAACTTCTTCCGCAGGCAGAGGTAGAGGATCGCGCCCACGGGGAGGACGATCTTGGTCACAACCGAGATCAGGCCGGGATCAGCCGTAATGGAGGAGGTCTGGAAGAACAGGCCTACGTTGAAGCTGAAATTGGCGGTCTCCCCCACGGTGAAATTGAGGCATACTCCAAGGAAAATGAGAATGGCCCAGAGAACCTTATGCTTCGGCTTGCGGCGCAGGCAGTCCACCAGCATCCAGACCGTGAAGGCCATGCACAGGCCCGAGAACACGTACAGGATGATCCGTACGGTGGGGATATAGCTATCGGTGGTGTGGATAAAGTCGGTAATATCCGAGAAGTGGATGCCCGCGATGCCCTCAATGCCGTCCCGAGTGACGGTACGGAGCAGGATGATGCGGTCGTTATCCAGATAAACCTGATAGGCGGTGGTGCGGGTGGTCACGCCGTTCGAGCGATTGACTTTCCAACCAATCTGTTCCATTTCATAGGTCTCGGCTCCCCGGATGGCGGTCTGCATGGTCTGCCAATAGGGACGGAAGTCTGTGTCGGTGACCGTTGCCTTGACCATACCAAAGGCGGAATCGAAGTCGTTTGCCATGACGTGATCCATGAACTGCCCGGAAAGTGAGGTGTTGCTGCCTATGTCGGCATCGGGGGTACAGGAGGCCAGGGTCAGTGCCAGCAGGAGCAGGCAGAGGAGGGCGGTGAGCTTTGTCAGGATTTGGCTGTGCTTCATGGTGTGATTCCTTTCTTTCAGAGGATATTCGGTCGCGTTTGGGGATAATCGGCATCCCTTTACTATACAAGACACCAAAAAATTGAAAATCTTACAGTTTTTTAGAAAAAATGAAAATTTTTTCAAATTTGGGTTTATCGCTCCGCGCTAAACCCATATTTGAGTGAAATACGCCTTGCGGCGTGTGAAATACCTGCGGTGTGAAATTTGCGCTACGCGCAAGTGAAATATGCCTTTCGGCATGTTCAGGTGCAAAACCTTCGGTTTTGTCCATTTTAATGAAAATTGAAACCCGTAGGGTTTCTTCCGACACCCGACCGAAGGGAGGATTTC
>JAFQOC010000435.1 GCA_017420845.1 Clostridia bacterium | reverse complement strand
CCCTCATGAACAAGGGCTTCGAGGTCATTGAGGCGGTGCATTTGTTCGGCGTAGCGCCCGAAAAGGTGGAGGTCATCGTTCACCGCGAGAGCATGATCCATTCCATGGTGGAATATATTGACCATAGCATCATCGCCCAGATGTCGGTGCCGGATATGCGCCATTGCGTCCAGTACGCCTTGACCCATCCCCGCCGCCTCCCCGCCGAGGGGACCCTAAAGCAGGCCGACCTCTTCGCTCTCGGCAAGCTCACCTTCGGCAGACCCGATACCGAGGTCTTCCCCCTGCTGGCTTTAGCCCGCGACTGCATCGCAAAGGGAGGTGCCCTCCCCTGCGTCCTCAACGCCGCCAATGAGATCGTGGTGGCCGCTTTTCTGGCGGAGAAGATTCCTTTCTGTCAGATCTCCGAGCTGGTTTCCCGGGCGGTGGCGGAGCTGTCATACACCTCGGCCTGGCACACGTATAGTGAGTTGATGGCGGCTGATACCCTGGCCAGAGAAATCGCAAATCGGCTGGTAAACGCATAGTTACCCATTTCTTACCCTTTTTTGGAGGTATGTTTTATTCCGTTATGGTTATTTTACGCACTCTATTCTATCTTGCTTTGACCTTCTTTCTCATGGGCATTCTGATTTTTGTCCATGAATTGGGGCATTATCTGACCGCCAGAGCCTGCCACGTCACCATTTACGAATTCTCGCTCGGAATGGGGAAGCGTGTGGTGGGCTTTACGTCGAAAAAAACCGGCATTCAGTATTCTCTTCGTTTGCTTCCCATCGGCGGCTACGTCTCCATGGCGGGAGAAGATGACACCAAGGAAGAAGAAGAAAACGATCCCAATGCATTCAATAAGAAAAACGTATGGCAGCGCCTGCTGATCCTGGTTGCCGGTGCGGGCATGAACGTGATTACGGGTGCTTTGGCCATGCTGGTTCTTGTGGCAGGTATGTCTCTGGCAGGATATAAGCTTCCTTCTACGACTGTGGCTGACTTTACCGCGGGGGCATCCAGTTACGTTACAGGATTGGAGCCCGGAGACAAGATTCTCAAGGTAGACGGCGTCCGTGTCCATACCGGCTACGACCTGTCTTACGAGATTATGTTTAACGGGTACAAGCCTGTAGAGCTGCTGGTAGAACGAGACGGACAGAAAAAGATTCTTCACGAGGTCCGTTTCCCCTCGGGTATTGAGGATGGCATCGAGCTCGGTGACATGGACTTCTATGTATTGGCGGAGAAAACCACTCCCATTACTGTTTTGAAAACCACTTTCTTCCGCTCTACCTCCTCCATAAAAATGGTTTTCGATTCCATTGGAGGGATTGTTTCAGGACGATTCACCCTGGCTTCTATGTCAGGTCCTATTGGAGTGTCCTCGGCGGTGGCTGACGTGGCATCCCAGCCCATGGCTTTCTGGAACGTCCTGTACCTGTTTGCTTTGATTGCCATGAATCTTGGCGTGATGAATATGCTTCCCATTCCTGCGTTGGATGGAGGTCGCGTATTCTTCCGTATTGTTGAGATTCTTCGCTTCGGTAAGCCCATCAACCCGAAATTTGAGGCTACTGTTCACGGCGTCGGCATGACCATACTTCTCATGCTTACAGCTGTCATTGCTTTTAAGGATCTGTTTGCTATTTTCTGAACCGAGGTACAATATGAACTATAACGCTATTCGCCGTCCGACCCCGGTGGTTCAGATCGGCAAGATCGCCATCGGCGGGCAGAACCCCATCGCTATTCAATCTATGACCAATACGGACACGCGTGACGCGGTTGCAACCATCGCTCAAATCAAGGCTTTGGCATCATCAGGATGCGATATTGTTCGTATTACGGTTCCCGATATGGAGGCCGCCCAAACAATCCTCGCAATTAAGGAGGAGGGAATCACCACCCCCATCGTGGCGGATATTCACTTTGACTACAAGGTCGCCCTCAAGTGCGCCGAATACGGCGTGGACAAAATCCGCATCAACCCCGGCAACATCGGTGACGATAGCAAGGTCAAGGCCGTGGTGGATGCCTGTAAGGCGAAAAAAATCCCCATCCGCATCGGAGTCAACAGCGGCTCTCTGGAAAAGCACATTTTGCAAAAGTACGGCTCTCCCACCCCCGAGGCTCTCTGCGAGAGCGGACTCTACCATGCGTCTCTGCTGGAAAAGTACGACTACACCAACATCGTCATCTCCATCAAGGCATCCACCGTTCCCAATATGATCGCCGCCAACCGTCTGCTGGCAAAGTCCTGCCCCTACCCCCTCCACCTGGGTGTCACCGAGGCTGGAGGCGTCGAGATGGGACTGGTCAAGTCCGCCGCGGGCATCGGAGCCCTCCTGTGCGACGGCATCGGTGACACCTTCCGCGTGTCTCTTACAGCCGACCCCGTATCCGAGATCGCCGCCGCGCGGAAGATCCTCAACGCCCTGGAGATCGAGGGCCAGTGCGGCCTCCAGATCGTCTCCTGCCCCACCTGCGGGCGCACCAAGATCGATCTCATCGACCTACATACCCGCTTTGAGAGTGCCGTGAAAGCCGAGGGGCTGGATACCCTTCCCGTGAAGGTCGCCCTCATGGGCTGTATCGTCAACGGCCCCGGTGAGGCAAGGGAGGCCGATATCGGCATCGCCGGAGGCAAGGGGGAAGCATTGCTCTTTGCCAAGGGAGAGATCATCGGAAAGATCACGGAGGAGTCTGTGATCCCCACGCTCATTTCCCGTTTGAAGGATATGAAGCAGAAAAAAAGAGGGTTACTATGAGCATGGATCGTCAAAAAAAAGAGCGGATCGCGGCGGTCGCTGCAATGGCTGTAGCCTTGTTGCAAGTCATCCTGTTCGTCCTGTTTATTTTTAACATTATTGAGAACATGTATTATCTGTCCTCTCCCCTGCAGTGCATTCTCATTTTGCTTTTGGCCTACACGTTTTGGCATAAGCAAAGAAAGGTTGCTGTTTTCTTGACCTGTTGCGCAGGGGTAGTATTCTGTATGTTCCTGAGCATGATCATTTTAAAAGTGCTTGGTATCTGATGCCATTCCTCATATATGGATTTCCCATAACTGATTTTCAAACAATACCCGCGGGATGACACCCCCCGCAAAAAAAGAAAGAGAGTAAAATTGATTATGAAGACCGTACTTGAAATTTTGAACCGCTATATCCCCGACACCGCCGCCCGTGCCATCCTGGAACGGGCGCAGAACCCCGTGGTACGCGCCGATAAAGAGAACCGCGTCCTCCAGATGGAGATGGATCTCCCCCGCCTCGTGGAGAAGGACGATCTGTACCGCATCGAGGAGGAGGTTGCCAAGGCTTATGATCTACGGTACGTCAAGCTCCTCCCCCACTACCCCGCCGAGCTGCTTACCGCCGATTACGTCCCCGAGCTCCTCAAGGAGACCGAGCGGGTGGGCATCGTGGCCAAGGGCTTTTTCCGAAACTACCGCTATGAATTGACAGGGGATACCCTCACGATCCGCATTCCCTTTTCCGAGGCGGGCATTCAGCTCATCCGAAATGCCCACACCCCCGACATTATGGGGCGCATTTTGCATAGTGAATTCGGTCTGGATATTCGTGTCAGCATTGAGATCGCGGAGGATTTCCATGAGGATATGCTGACCGAGCCTCAGGCCGAGCGTCTGGCTATCATGGATAAACAGATCATGGAGGCAGACCGCCAGTATTCCATGTCCCAGGCGGAGCGCAAATCCACCGAATCTCAGCCCGGAACCAAGCCTGCGGAGCAACCCGAGATTCTCCCCCGTGTTCAGACACTCTTTGGTCAGGGAAGCGGTGCGGTTCAGACTCCCGTCATTGAGAACGGTCGGGTCAAGATCGGCTTTATGGATTTTGATATCTCTGAGCCTGAGTTCGCTATAGGCGGTCAATTTGATATCGTTCCTACACCTCTCGCGGCCATCGACAAGCCTATGCGGAATATCGTGGTATTAGGCGAGGTATTTGGCTTTACCAAGGAGCCTACCAGACAGGGGGACAAGTTCAATATATCCTTCGATATCACGGACAATTCCGCCTCTCTGGAGGTGCGTTGCATCGGCGTGCTTCCCGAGGATGCCGATGCCATCTGCAAGGTCGTTTCCAATGGTGCCGTAGTGGCTATGCGAGGCTACGCCAAGCGTGAGATGCGACGGGATAAAACCGAAGGCCCCGATTTGTTATTCTATCACAACGCCATCGCAAAGATCAGCCGTACAACGCGCAAGGATACAGCAGAAAAAAAGCGTGTAGAGCTCCACGTACATACTCAGATGTCCTCTATGGATGCCGTAATTCCTCCCTCGGATCTGGTTAAGCAAGCGAACAAATGGGGACATTCTGCCATTGCTATCACAGATCACGGCAACGTTCAGGCCTACCAGGACGCCATGCTTACCGCAGAGAAGATTGGCCAGAAGGTCATATGGGGGATGGAAGCCTACTTCGTCAACAACACAGCCTCGGCACTTTACGGCGACTGCCCCGGATACATGAACGGGGAAGCCGTTGTTTTCGATATTGAGACTACGGGTCTTTCGGTTCAGAATTGCCGAATTACCGAAATCGGAGCGGTGAAGATTAAGGGCGGACAAGTTCTTGATACCTTCAATACCTTCGTCAACCCCGAGCAATCCATCCCCGATGAGATTGTAAAGCTTACGGGGATCACAGACGATATGGTCAAGGATGCTCCCACCGAGCGAGACGCGCTGGAGGCCTTTTTCCGTTTTTTGGGCAAGCGTGCCGACACAGGCGGTGAGATATTGCTCATTGCACATAATGCCGATTTCGATACCGGCTTTATACGTGCCGCCGCCGTGCGACAGGGAATGGAGTTCAAAAATCCCTATCTGGATACATTGGCGCTCGCCCGTTTCTTGCTCCCTGATCTGAAAAACCATAAGCTGGATACAGTGGCCTGTCACTACGAGCTGGGCGACTTCAATCACCACCGCGCCTGCGACGATGCTGCCATGCTTGCCGCCATCTACTTCTGCATGCTCCGCGATTTGGATGAGCAGGACGTTCGCACATACGATAAGCTGGTATCGGAAATGGCGGAAAAGACCGATCCCTTAAAGCTTCGCCCGTACCACCAGGTACTGCTGGTTAAGAACAAGGAGGGCTTGAAGAATCTCTATAAGCTGGTTTCCTACAGTTATCTGAAATACTACCGCCGTAATCCCCGCATCCCCAAAACCGAGCTGGAAAAGCACAGGGAGGGGCTTTTGGTAGGCTCTGCCTGTGAGGCAGGTGAGCTGATGCGGGCCATCATCGACAATAGACCTGACGCAGACATCGCCGAGATCGTCAAATTCTACGACTATCTGGAGATACAGCCGATCTGTAACAATCGTTTTCTCATCGAAGAAGGGAAGTTCAAGGACGAGGAGGAGCTTCGAAACCTCAACCGTCGCGTGGTGGCTTTGGGCGAGCAATATGGCAAACCCGTTGTTGCAACCTGCGATGCCCACTTTCTCAACCATGAGGATGACGTTTACCGTAAGATCCTTCAAGCGGGCATGAAGTTCAAGGACTTTGATAAGGACAGTGGCCTCTACCTCCGCACTACCGAAGAAATGCTGGAGGAATTCTCCTATCTTGGTGAGGAAAAGGCCTATGAGGTAGTTGTGACCAATACAAATCTCATCGCGGATATGATCGAGTCCGATATCCGTCCTTTCCCCAAGGGAACATTTAACCCTGAAATGGAAGGGGCCAACGAAGATCTGGAGCGCATCTGTTACGAGACCGCTAAATCCCGCTACGGAGATCCCTTGCCTGATATTGTTAAGGATCGATTGGAACGAGAGCTTCCTTCTATCATCAAAAATGGCTTTGCGGTGCTCTACATGATTGCCCAAAAGCTGGTGGCTTACTCCGAATCCCAAGGATATCTGGTGGGCTCCCGAGGTTCGGTTGGCTCCTCGGTGGTTGCCAATCTGGCGGGGATCTCGGAGGTTAATCCTCTGCCTCCTCACTACTGGTGTCCCGATTGCAAATATTCCGATTTCGAAACCGCAAAAGAAATCAAGGTTTTTTCCGGATTTGACCTTCCCGACAAAAACTGCCCTAACTGCGGTCGCAAGCTCAACTATGACGGTCACGACATTCCTTTCGAGACATTCCTCGGCTTCTACGGTGATAAATCCCCCGATATTGACCTGAACTTCTCGGGTGAGGTCCAAGGTAAGGTCCACAAGTACACCGAGGAGTTGTTTGGAGCCGAGAACGTCTTCCGCGCGGGTACCATCGGTGGCGTTGCCGAAAAGACCGCCTTTGGCTTTGTAATGAAGTATCTGGAGGACAAGAAGATCAGTGTCAACCGCGCCGAGGTCAACCGTTTGTCGGCTCATTGCGTAGGTGTAAAACGGACAACAGGTCAGCATCCCGGTGGCATCGTGGTTGTCCCCAAGCATCTGGAAATCTACGATTTTTGTCCTGTTCAGCATCCCGCCGATGATCCTAATTCGGATATTGTTACTACTCACTTCACCTTTGAGTATCTCCATGATACCCTTTTGAAGTTGGATGAGCTCGGTCACGATATGCCTACCAAATACAAGTATCTTGAAAAATATTCCAACACCTCTGTTCTGGACGTTCCCATGAACGACCGCTCCATCTACGACCTGTTTTTGGGAACTAAGCCTCTTGGCGCGTCACCGGAGGAAATCGGCTGTCCCCTTGGTACGCTTGGTCTGCCCGAGTTGGGAACCCGCTTTGTTATCAAGATGCTTCAGGAATGTAAGCCGCAAACCTTCTCTGACCTGCTTCAGATTTCCGGACTATCCCACGGAACAGACGTCTGGACAGGCAACGCTCAAGAGCTGATCGCCAACGGAACCTGTAACGTTTCTGAGGTTATCGGCACCCGTGATGATATCATGCTGGCGCTCATTCGCTACGGAGTAGAAAAATCCCATGCCTTCAAGATCATGGAAATGGTACGAAAGGGCAAGGGGCTGACTCCCGAATACGAAGCCGAAATGCGCGAGGTTGGTGTGCCTGACTGGTATATTGCTTCCTGTAAAAAGATCAAGTACATGTTCCCCAAGGCTCATGCCGCCGCCTACGATATGTCGGCGATCCGACTTGGATGGTACAAAGTCCATATTCCTCTGGCATTCTATTGCGCCATGTTTACAGTTCAGCCTCTTGGATTTGACGGTGCTCTGGTCATGCGAGGGAAGAAGGCAGTAGCCGACTACATTGCCGATATTGATAAGCGTTCTCAGAAAAACGAAACTACTCCGAAAGAGCTGCAAAGCCTACCTGTCCTTCAGCTGGTCAACGAGGCCTACGCCCGTGGTATCGGTTTCCTTCCCGTAGATCTGGAAAAATCCTCCGCCGATGAATACGTTCCCGAAAACGGCAAGATCCGTTTGCCCTTTGCCTCTTTGGCCGGGCTGGGAGAGAACGCCGCAGCCAACATTGTGGCTGCCCGTGATGAGGAGCCCTTCTTCTCGGTAGAAGACATGAAGACCCGTGCGAAGCTCACCTCCGCCGTTGTGGATATCCTACGTCAGAACCATGTTTTGGATGGGGTCAATGAAACTGACCAGATGACTATGCAATTTTAAAAAGATACAGAGATACAATATACAAAGCTCAGACTTACTCGCGTCCTCTTGTTTGATGTATCTTGTATCTGCAAGCTTGTTCGGAGCGTATCTCGTATCTTACTACGAAAGGAGTGCACCATGCACATCCCGACTTCTCCCACGACCTACATCGACATTCTCCCCTTTGCCGACGCCCTCACCGAAGCCCTCTGCCCCCACCCCGACTATGAAGTAAACGACTGGCTTTACGTCCCCAACCGTTACGACGAGTACCGGTACATACTGGGCACGAGAGGGAAGCACCCCGTGATTTGTGTGGGCATCAATCCCTCCACCGCCGCTCCGAACAATCTTGATCCCACACTCAAATCCGCCCAACGCATCGCACTTGCCAATGGCTACGACTCTTTTCTCATGTTTAACGTTTACGCACAACGGGCAACCCGTCCTGACGATATGGAGAAGGTACGTAACGAATGGTTGCATGCTGAAAACATGAAGGCGTTTCAATACCTTCTGTCCATTGCGGGAGACAAGCCCGCCGTGTGGGCGGCATGGGGATCCATCATTGAGAAACGCCCCTATCTCGCCGATTGTGTCCGCGAGATGGTGGAGCTGGGAGAGCGAGCGGGAGCCGTCTGGTACCATGCGGGTCCCATCTCGGTGAAAGGCCATCCCCACCATCCTTTGTACCTCAAGAGCGACACCCCTCTGGAGCCCTTCGATACACCCACTTACCTGAGGACCCTCCTGTGATTCATCCTGTCCAATGACCCCCATCCTCCCAAGAAAGGAAAATCAGTCATGAAACGAAATCAGCTCATCCGCCTTCTCGCCGCCTCACTCCTGCTTTTGACGTTACTGGTCACCTCCATCGCCTGTAATCAAGGAGATAAGCCCGCCGAGGACGCTACCGTCCCCGGCACCATTGATACCGTGGAAGGCACCGAAGCCCCCACCGAGCCCGAGACCGAGGCCGAGACCACTCCCATCGTCTCCTCGGTGAAGTTCCCCGCCTCCAAGCTCCCCGACTACGCTAAATACGCCACCGCAAACCGCATCAAAGAGGTCCTGGGCAGTCGTAAGACTCTGGCCGTCACCGCAGGCGGCACCAAGTACTACCAAAACGGCGAGCTGAAGGCGGGCGGCGACGGCATCGTGACCAAGAACCCCGACGGCACGATCACCCTGGACGCCGCCAAGCTGGGCGCCCTGACCGGGAAGGCCGACTTCACCGCCACCACCCCCGCCGAGGCCGCCAAGGCCCTGGGCATGGGTGTCGCGGTCTACGATCACAAGCTGGTGCTGTTCTTTGAGGGTGACGAGCCTCTCCATACTTACGAGGATCTCTATACCTACGAAGCCATGCACCTCTACATGACCGACGCGGCTGAGTCTGAGATCATCAACGCCTTCATCGACCTCCCCTCCCGCGTCTCCAACGATACAAACAACACCGTCTTCTATACCGCCCCTGATCTCAACCTGGGCATCCAGACCT
>JAFQOC010000434.1 GCA_017420845.1 Clostridia bacterium | reverse complement strand
TATACCGCCATCCCCGTGATCTCCCGGGAAGGGAAGTACCTGGGATGTATCAGCGAGGGGGACCTTCTTTGGAACATTATGAGTCTGGGGAGCCTGGCTCCCGAGGATCTGGAGGCGGCGCGGATCGACGACATCATCTCCGACCGCGCCCCCGCCGTCCGGGTCAATACCCCCATCTCCGAGCTGTGGGAGAGGATGCTGGAGCAGAATTTCGTGCCGGTTGTGGACGATCGGGATATGTTCGTGGGGATCGTTACCCGCCGCTCGGTCATGGCCTATCTCATGGATAACCGAGGGGCTTTGCGAGGGACGGACGCCGCACCGGAGGGGCAATTATCGGTTGGATAAAACCGGATTTCCCTTGTCATAGCACAAAAACATGGAAAAATCTTCACATTCCTTCACAAAATGTTTCTTTTGGGCTTGACATATCCGGGAAAATATGATACAATAATTCTATATATGACCCTTTTTCGTTGAATGGAGCCAAACGGTGCTATTTCGGTTACGCGCCGCGAGCTCCTCCGAAAAAGGTCATCTATAGAATTATTTTTTATAATAAGGAGAAAAACGATGAGAAAGCTTACCTCTATTCTCGCTCTGGTTCTTGCTCTCGTGATGATGCTCAGCTTCTGCGCATGCCAGAAGCCCGACACCAACGACGAAACCACCGCGGGTGATGATGTTACCGTTGAGACCTTCACCGGTAATTTCGTCTGGAAGGATTCCGTCAGCACCCTTGCAACCAACTGGAACCCCCACACCTATCAGACCTCCGATGATTCCTACCCCCTGGACTTCATTGTTTCCGGTCTGTACTCCTTCATCTTCAACGATGAGCTGAACCCCATTGAGGGCAAGGACCCTTACTCCGGTTACGTCATCGTTCCCGAGATGGCTGCTGAGATGCCCGTTGATGTGACCGAAGACATCAAGGCTCAGTACGGCGACAAGTTCCCCATTCCCGCAGACGCAACCTCCGGTTACGCCTACAAGATCGCCCTGAACCCCAACGCTAAGTGGCAGGACGGTACCCCCATCAACGCTGACACCTACGTGTACTCCATGCAGATGCTGCTGGATCCCAAGCTGATGAACTACCGCGCTACCGACTACTACGATGGTGATCTGGCAATCGCAGGCGCTAACAACTACGCTCACAGCGGCCGCACCGTGAAGAGAGCGAACTCCTCCGATGGCGAGAACATGACCTACGCTCTGTCCGCTTTGGTGAAGGGCGACGACGGCTTCTACAAGACCGCCGAGGGCTACGCCGTGTACATCGGTCTGGACGATGCAGGCTACGGTTGGATGGGCGGCAACACCCTTAGCGACTACGCCGGCGCCGGCTACTTCCCCGAGGGCGTGTACGACCAGCTGAAGGGCATGGCTGACGAGAACGGCTATGTCAAGGTCAACGACGAGGCTCTGGATCTGCTGTACCAGTTCACCGGCTCTGACGTCTGGGGCAACGAGCCTCGCGAGCAGCTGGGCTACTACCTGTCCTACGACTTCACCTACGCTGATTACACCTTCGATACCGTTGGTTGCCTGAAGACCGGCGACTACGAGATCACCCTGGTTCTGGAGAAGTCCCTGTCCGGCTTCTACCTGCTGTACAACCTGTCCGGCAACTGGCTGGTTCACAAGGACACCTACGACAAGTGCATCAAGGAGGTTGGCGACACCTTCACCTCTTCCTACAACACCTCTGTTGAGACCACCATGTCCTACGGTCCCTACAAGATGACCTACTATCAGGCAGACAAGTCCATGAAGTTCGAGAAGAACGAGAACTGGCACGGCTACACCGATGGCAAGCACATCTACAAGGATCCCGAGGACGGTAAGGTCTACCCCATGTATCAGACCACTGCCATCGACTGCCAGGTCGTTGCTGAGGCTGAGACCCGTAAGTCCATGTTCCTGAAGGGCGAGCTGATGGGCTATGGCCTCCAGGCTGCTGACTTCGAGACCTACAGAAGCTCCGACTACTGCTACGCTACCCCCGCAACCTCCACCTTCTTCCTGATCCTGAACGGTCACCGCGGCGCTATCGCCGAGCGTGAGGGCGCTGAGGACTTCGATAAGACCGCATTCGATCTCGAGTGCATGACCCTGACCACCTTCAAGCAGGCTATGGCTCTGTCCTACGACAAGGAGCTGTTCGCTTCTACCGTTTCTCCCGCCCGCTCCGGCGGTTACGGTCTGATCGGTACCACCTATATCTACGATCCCGAGACCGGTGCCCGCTACCGTGACACCGACGCAGCTAAGAAGGCTCTGTGCGACTTCTACGCTGTTGACGTTTCCAAGTACGAGTCTCTCGACGCTGCCGTTGATTCCATCACCGGTTACGACGTTGAGGGTGCCCGCGCCACCTTCAAGAAGGCCTATGACGAGGCTATCGAGAAGGGCTTCATCACCGATACCGATAACAACGGCATCTCTGACCAGACCATCCGCATCGAGTACTGCATCTCCTCCGATTCCGACTTCATGACCACCACCATCAACTACCTGAACTCCGCTCTGGCCGAGGTTCTGAAGACCACCCCCTTCGAGGGCAAGATCGAGTTCGTGAAGTCCGCTCCCTACGCCAACGCTTGGTCTGAGAAGATCTGCAGCGGTCTGGCTGACACCGTCCTGGGCGGTTGGTCCGGCTCCGCTCTGAACCCCTTCTCCCTGACCGACCTGTACGTCAACTCCAGCCGCGCTTATGACGCTGCTTGGTTCGACGCTACTACCGTTGAGATGACCCTCAACATCGGTGGCGCTGACGTTACCCTGACTCTGAAGGAGTGGTCCGACGCTCTGAACGGCGCTGCTGTTACCAAGGACGGCAAGACCTACAACTACGGTGACGGCCAGGCTGACATCGAGACCCGTCTGACCATTCTGGCTGCCTTCGAGACCAGAATCCTGCAGAACTACAACTATCTGCCTATGCTGGAGGACGCTTCCATGGCTCTGCTGTCTCAGCAGGTCTACTACGTCGTTGAGGAGTACAACCCCGTTATGGGTCGTGGTGGCATTGCTTACACCAAGTACAACTACAACGAGGACGAGTGGAAGGCATACGTTGAGGCTCAGGGCGCTGACGGTCTGAAGTACTGATTTTCGTCCTGAACGGGATATGAGATCCTCATAACCCGTCTACTCGAGCGCGCCGCGCCCCTTTGGGCGCGGCGCGTGTAAGGGATTACCGAAGCAGGGACTGCCAACGCAGGGAACCGCTTCGGTAATCTGTACTTTTAGCGATCTGTTTATTACACGAAAAAAAGCTCCCTCGCCCCCGCGATTTCTGTAGAATCGCCCCCGCGTGTCCCCTGTTGCCCCCTATGAACGACAACGAAAACCCGTGTTCAGTCCTGTAAGCGATCTTAAACCCTCGGTGTTTGACCCCTCGCGGAGACATCCGCACAATGCTACTAGAAAGAACCGTTTGTCCCTCTGCCTCGCAGTATGCAAACGGGAGGACAAGTCATGATTAAATATACCATACAAAGAGTTCTGTTCATGCTGTTGACGCTCTTCGTCATCATCGGTATGTGCTTTATTCTGATTCGTCTGTTGCCGCCTCCCCCCGTATCCCCCGATGATATCCACTACGAGATCATCGAGGCAAGACGTGAGGCTATGGGCTACAATAAGCCTCTTCTCGTGCAGTTCGGTCTGTTCCTCAAGGCCGTCTTTACTGAATGGGACTGGGGTATTTCCGATAAGCTGTACGTCGGACAGGACGTGTTCGATCTGTTCATCGGTAAGATGCCCGCAACTGTGATCGTAAATCTGTACAGCATTCTGTTCAGTATTCCCATCGGTATTCTGTTGGGCATTTTTGCCGCGCTCAAAAAGAATACCTGGATCGACTATGCCATCTCAACGCTGACCATGGTGGTCATTTCGGTGCCATCCTTCGTCTACGCGTTTTTAATTCAATACGTATTCTCCTTCAAGCTGGGTTGGCTCCCCTTCGTTATGAAGGCGGGAACCGACTACTTCACCTGGGAGATGTTCAAGTCCATGCTCCCCGCCGTCATGGCCCTGTCCTTCGGCGTGATCGCGGGCTTTACCCGTACCACCCGTGCCGAGCTGACCGAGGTGCTGACCTCTGAGTTCATGCTTCTGGCCCGTACCAAGGGTCTGACCCGCACCCAGGCGACCGTCCGTCACGCCCTCAAGAACTGCATGGTGGTCATTCTGCCCTCCATCTTCGGTCAGTTCGTGGGTATTATGTCGGGTTCTTTGATCATTGAGAAGATCTTCTCCATCCCCGGCGTCGGTCAGCTCTATATCAACTCCATCAACGCCCCCGACTACCCCCTGTTCATTCTGAACACCGCCTTCTATACCGCCATCAGTCTGGTCGCGGCCATCATTGTGGACATCAGCTACGGCTTCATTGATCCCCGTATCCGTATGGGATCGAAAAAGTAAACAGGAAAGGAGAGAATCATGGATAACAGCAATAACGTTCATTACGAGCATATTCCCCAGGAAAAATTCGCGTTTTGCCAGCTGGACGTGTCCCTGCACGATAAAAAGCTGGAAACCAAGTCCCGTGGCTACTTTGCCGACGCTATGCTCCGCTTCAAGAAGAATAAATCCTCGGTGATCGCCGCCTGGATTATTCTTTTCCTGGTGATCTTCTCGATCCTTTCCCCCATCATTTCGGTCAACGACGTCCGCTTCATGGACGACGCTTACAAGAGCCATCCCCCCTTCGTCAAGGCCATTGCCGACATGAATATCGGTATTCTGGACGGCGCGTATATCCACGACAGCCAGTCCGAGAATCAGAAGCTGGTCTGGGAGGCCATTGGCGTGGAGACGGGTCTGAACCCCGTGAACCGCGTGGTGGGTACGACCGTCCAGCAGGAGATGTACCGCGGTAAGCTCCGCGACGTCACCTACTACACCCTGGAGAACAATAAGTACTACGAGAAGGGTGTCACCACCCGCGTGATCTCTTACGACGAGTTCAAGAAGATCCAGGAGTTCCAGAACGAGACCGGTATCCAGGTCCTCTACCCCTACGTGGAGTGGAAGGATATTCTGGCCAATATCGACGCGCCCGAATCCGAGAAAAACCTGTATAAGAAGGACTCCAACGTCTGGTACTACGTCAAGAACACCAAGGGTGTGCCGGATCTGGACAAGGACGGCAACTTCAAGCCTGCCTACTCCACCGTTCAGGCCAACGCAGGCCCCATTGAGTACAATTCCCTCCGTATCGAGGGCGACCCCTACAACGAGGCGACCGGTGAGGGCGGCTACATCTACAGCCGCGACCGCTCGGGCTCTCTGGAGGTTCGTATTTGCTACTTTA
>JAFQOC010000433.1 GCA_017420845.1 Clostridia bacterium | reverse complement strand
TTTTTTTCGGGGCGTCGAAGGCGCCGCCCCCTACCGATGGTTTTTTAAAACACACCGATAAACCCAAATTTGAAGGTTGGCTGAATAGTTATATCTGATGATATCGTCCCTCGAATTTATTATACCATAACAATGAAGTCATGACAAGAGGTTTGGAAAACTTTTCGGCCTCGACCACCAAAAAATATCAAACGGCGGGAGTAATTCCCAACGTTCCGATACGATTTTATGTTCCCGAGCAATGAGCTTGAAAAAATTGTCCATTTGTCGCAGAAAACAACTGTATCGCGCTTCCCTGCCCGACGGCGCTGCCGCAGATCACGCGAAACGAATCTCCAAAAACCGCGCCTGATACTCCTCGGTGAATGCCACCGTCACCTTATCCCCGTCTACGGTCAGCTTGGTGTCAGCCCCCGATGGATAGGCCACGGAAGCCTCCTTGACAGCCCGCTCCAGCGGCACCGTCACATCCCCGCCGCCCAGATTCCAGACCGCCAGATACAGAGTATCCCCGTGGAGCAGACCGCAGGCCACCGCCTGCTTGGTAAAGTCGGTAAATCCGAAGGGCAGATAGGGCAGAGCCTCACCCTTGACCCCACTGAGCTTGTTGAAATAGGCAATACCCTCACGGATCAGATCCTGCTTGTCCTCCGAGAGCAGCTCCACGTGGCTGGCCAGATGCATACGACCCAGGAAGGAATTGATCATGTTCATGATGACCTGCTCGGCAGAGATGTGGGAGTTGATCCACTCGTAGGTCGCCTCAAAGGGCTCGCCCGGGCGACCGAAGCTGTCCACGGGATAGCTCCACACCGCCGCTTGCTCGGGCAGCACCGCCGAGAGGATGTTGGCGGCGATGTAGGGGTAGTTGCGGTAGTGAACCTGATCCGAGGTGGAGATGATGGAGAAATGCTTCAGGGTCTCGTAGTCCATGCGCATGCCTCCTGAGGAGCAGGTCTCAAACAGGACTTGGGGGAACCGTACCCGCATTGCGTCGATCCAGGCGAGGTAAGCGCGGGCGCACTGCTCCAGGCCCTCCCCGAAGGAGTCGCTGTCCTTGTCGGTGCCGATACCCAGATCCTCGTTGTAGTCCAGCTTGATGTAGTCCGCGCCGTAGTCCTCCACCATGCGGCGGATGGTCTCGCTCATGTAGTCGATGACCTTGGGATTGCGATAGTCCAGGAAATACCGCCCCATGACGCAGACCTTTCTCCCGAAGCGGGTGATGAAGCAATCGTCATCGTAGTAGTCCAGCATCTCTTGGCACTTGATACCGATAATCTCGGGCTCGATCCAAAGACCCGCCTTCATGCCCAGAGAGCGGATGAGGTCGGTGGTCTTACGCACCCCCTCGGGGAAACGGGCGTGGCTCTCCTTCCATTGACCCACGTAGGGATACACCCGATCACCCGGCTCCTCGTTGTGCCACCCGCAGTCAATGACGTAATACTCCGCGCCGAGGGAGGCCACCGCGGGGGCGATCCGCGCCGTCTGCTCGGCGGTGGGGCTGTCCCAGGAGAGGTGCATATACTCATTAAAGATGGTGGGCAGGCCCTCGTCGGCTACGCAATGCCCCGCGATGTGACGGCGGTAGCGGGTCATCTCACCCAATACGCCGCCCAGGGAATGACTGACACAGACCGCCACGGGGACGGTGCGGTAGCTCTCCCCCGCGTCCAGGGTCTTACACCACCCGCCAAAGGGCAGGCAGGCACTCCCCAGCCACAGGTACAGCTGACCGGAGCGGTTAGCCATCTCATAGTACCAGCTGTTGTTGCTCTCGATCTGGAACATGAGGAAGCGGCCGCCGTTTTCCAGGATTCCCTGGGGCAGAGCCTCCTTGGTGGACCAGGAGCCCACATTCTGTCCGCTGATACGCCGCTGGCCTGTAGGCACACCCGACAGCATCCCCAGATCATACAGACTTTGGCGTACCGTCTGGCACTCGCCGTGGTGGCTCTGGTTGAACACGGTCAGGTAAGCGTCCTCCGGCCTTGCCGCGGTCCCGCACACCTCCATCAGCACAAGAGAGGATACCTCCTCCAGGGTGATCTCCTGCTCGGTGATATTGGTCACCTCGTTAAAGACCGAAACGGCGTTGGTATCGGGATACCCGCGGAAGACTGTCCTGACCTCCACCACGGGAGACCGTTGCATGACCTCCAGCGTATCCCCCTCCACACGGTGGGAGATATAGGCCAGCCGCGCTCCCTCGGAGGAGGGGATCATGGTGGCTCCCTGATGGGTGTGCTTGTTCTCGCCGCTGACCGTGACCTCGGCAAATCCCCCGTTTACGGGGTAGTCGGCTAGGGATTTCAGACTGATGCGGTCGTTTTCGATCTCGAAGAGAAGGGAGAAAAATTCAACGGTAGTGCTCATGATACGTCCTTTCCCGGGGGATCCCGACGGGGCTTTGTTTTTTCTCATTATACCATAAACGCGGCAGGATTACAAGAGGGAAACGGTTATATGAATAAGAAAAAGCCGCCCATGAAAGGACGGCCATTCAGGTCACTCAACAGACATATCGTAAAAGCGGCAAGGCCCCTCACACCCGGTGATGCCGAGGTAGAAGGAGGAGAACAGATCCTCCGCCCGCAAGGAAAGCTTCATGCCGTCCAGGTCGATATCCATATACTCTTTGGAAAGCGTCACCGAAAGCGTGTGGATCTCCCACTCGGTGACGGGGAACTCCGCCCCCAGCCGTCTGTGCCAGGTCACGGTGCCGTCCTCCTGCCGCCACAGCCGCCAGACGTTGATGCCGTTCTTGTACAGCACCACCTCAAAGTAATCCCCGTAACGGTAGCACCCGTCCTCGCACAGCTCCAGATCCTTTGAAAAGATGACGAGAGGAGCGGCCATGCCCGAAAAGGAGCAACGAGTGGTAACCGTGGTACCGAGCGGGAAGGCCTGCCGCGTCATAAGGGACAGGTAATCGTATCCGTCGGGCATGGCGGGGTTTTCGGGATTCTCGATGGAGTCGGGGAGCTGGATGAAGCGGTTGGTATAGGGAAAGCGGTGGGTGTAGGCGTGGGTGAGGGAGGACTCATCCCAGGCGTCCTTTTGAAAGCTGAATTGCATGGTACGTCCTTTCTCGCGGGATCGCGGTGGAGCTTTCTTTCATTATATCACAAAAACGGCGGGAACGCAAGAGGAAAGTGATGATTCCCATAAGAAAAAGCCGTCCACGGTGGGACGGCTGATCCTGTTATTTTTCCGTAGAGAACGCGTAATAGACGGTCCCGCCGTAGGGCTGATTCGGATGATTCCATTTGACGATCACCTCATATAGATAATTCCCGGGCTTGACCTCGATGGTGCCGCCTTCCGCGGGAATCTCCTCGTATGCGTCATAGTCGGAGCTGTTCAGCCGGTACCTTCTCACGGTAACGCTCGTGGGAGCCTCCTCAAAGCTGAAGGTGAGGAGTCCTCTTTTCGTCATTTTGAGGGAAGGAATCCCCTCCTTACAATCCAGCGGGTGCATGGTGTCGGTGTTGATCCCCGAGCCCGTGCCGTCCTCGTTCTCCACCAGCCAGGAACAGGTGCCCCGCCACGCCGTGACGGCGGCGTTTCCGTCGCTGACCCGAAGATGGGGCGGCTCCGCGGGGAAATTCGATGCTTGGTCGGTCACGCTCCCTCCGTGGGCATCGGGGACTTCACTTGGGATTGCGTCGGGCACGGCACACCCCGAAAGGGCGGCCAGACAGACCGAAAGGGCTATCAGCATGAGCAGATACTGTTTCATATGGTTTCCTCCTTTTTGAGTGAAATGATGCAAGTAACCAACAAAAGTACGGAAATGGCCATGCCTACAGGCGAATAGCATCCCGTGAGCATAGGCGTCAACGAGAACAGAAGCGTCAGGAGAGAGGCCACCCGCAGGGCGATCCGAACCGCGCGGCCTTCAAGGAATACGGCCACGACGGCGAAGACCGCCAGTATGCAGGTCGATACCGCCGTGATCAACGGCCCGATATGCCCGTACCCGTACACGATGGGATCGAAATAGGAGAAATGTTGCTCATAGTAGCCAAGGGTAAGATCGGGGGACATATGGGCGAATTCCAGAACAGCCCCGTAGGGTAAAAGCTCCAGTATCAGGATCGTGACTGTGATCGCCAACAAAACGAAAGGCCTTTTCCGCTTGCTCATAGCTTATCCTCCAAGCCCGTCCAGCACCAGCCCGATGTAGGCGTCCAGGGTATGATCGTCCCCTCCCGAGATCACGTCGATGACGTACAGATCCCCGCCGTACAGAAATTTGGCCTGCCCGTGAGTTGCCCCGTCAAAGATCATGGAATAGTGGACCGTAACACCTCCAATTTCCCGAGTCAGCCCCTGCTCCTCATACCCGCCGATGTAGCTGTCCTCCACGCTGTCCTTGTTGAAGATCACGTAGTAATGGACGGTATCGTCAGCATCTCCGTTGGGATAGGTGGTGCGGATGAGCAGCTGTAGCGGCTCTTCAAGGTCAGCCTGGGCACCGTCGGGGGCATCGCAGGAGGCAAAGGATACCGCGATACTGCTTTGGGCCGCCATTTCAAGATCCAGACCCGCGTACAGGGTATCATACCCCAATACCTCGTGCACGTCCTCCAGAGAATGATAGGAATTGGAAACGGGCGCGTCACCGTGGGAACCGCCGAACAGGGCGTCCCAAAGGGGTACGATACAGACGGCCAGAACCAGACAAGCCGCCGCGAGGGAGGCCCACTTGATCCATGCTTTGGTCTTCTTCCGCCGCGATACCCCGTCGGGTGCGGCTCGCGCGATCAGCTCGGGGTCGATCCCCCCGAGGCTTCGGTAGATATTCATGGTTGTCATAGATCGAAGCCCTCCTTTTGTAAATGCGCCTTCAGCTTTTTTCGGGTGCGGTGCAGAAGGACGGTGACGCTGTTCTCCCGCATCCCATACCCCTCCGCGATCTCGGCCATAGAGCAGGAATACCAGTACCGTTGCAGGAAAATGCTCTGGGTTTTGTCGGGCAGGGAGCGAACAAACCGCCCCAAAGCGTCCCGCAAAGCGACGCTCTCGCCGATATCCGCCCCGCTATCGTTGTCGGGGATACACTCGGCCAGCTCCTCCAGAACAAGGGAGACCTGCCCGCTCCTCTTTTGGGTATGGTATTCCTCATAACGATCAAGCGAAAGCTGACGGCTGATCATACCGACGTAGGGCTTGAGAGGGTCGGGTCGGTTGGGTGGGACGGTATTCCACGTTTTGAGATAGGTGTCGTTGACGATCTCCTTGGCGTCCTCGTGGTCCTCAAGAATGCGGTACGCGATGGAATGGCAGTACCGCCCGTACTTTTTGTCGGTCTCGGCAATAGCGGACTCCGAGCGCATGAAATACAGATCCACGATCTGCTGATCTTCCATGATGGTTTCTCCTTTCGGGGTTTTGTTGGTCCTTCATCCTAAATAACGGGAAAACAGACCCCTGCATTACACATTTCGGAAAACTTTTTCGGATCATGAAGAAAGCGCGGGCAGGAAGCAGAACAGCACAGAAAAACGGCGAGAATAATCCCCGCCGTTTTCACGGTATGATGAGCGTCTTATCCCTCCAGCACGTAGGAGAGCATGAGCTTCACCGTATTTTCGATCCCCTCCATATGAGCCCGCTCCACCCCGTGGCTGGAGTAAACCCCCATACCGAAGGCGGCGGCGCGAACATTGTTACCCCCCTTGACGGCCTGGCTGGCGTCCGATCCGTAGCGGTAGAAGAGATCCACCGCGTAACCGCACCCTGCCCGCTCGGCGGCGGCGATGAGACGATTGGTCAGACTGTAATCGTAGGGCATGGAGGCGTCCTTGGCGCAAATGGTGACGGTCTGCTCCGAGCCGTCGGAGTCGGGACCCAG
>JAFQOC010000432.1 GCA_017420845.1 Clostridia bacterium | reverse complement strand
TCCAGGCGGGCAAGCCCGTCAAGCTCTCCCAGCCCCAGCAGATGATGGCCCAGGAGCGGGAGATCATCGACACCGCCTACGCGGGGGACATCATCGGCGTCTTCGATCCCGGTATCTTCTCCATCGGTGACACCATCTGCGCCAAGGGTGCCAAGATCCAGTACGCGGGCATCCCCACCTTCGCCCCCGAGCATTTCGCCGTGGTGGAGCAGATCGACTCCATGAAGCGTAAGCAGTTCGCCAAGGGCATGACCCAGATCGCCCAGGAGGGCGCCATCCAGATCTTCTTCGAGCCCGGCACGGGTATGGAGCGTGTCATCGTGGGCGTGGTGGGCGTGCTCCAGTTCGACGTGCTCCAGTTCCGCATGGAGTCCGAGTACGGCGTGAAGTACTACAAGAAGGACACCCCCCATCAGCTCATCCGCTACATCGACAACGATCCCGCTGAGCTGAACCCCGCCTCCCTCCGCCTCATGCAGAACACCAAGTGGGTGCAGGACGTGAAGGGAAGGAACCTGCTCGTCTTCGTGGGCGACTACGAGATCGACTGGGCGCTGGACAAGAATCCGGGGCTGAAGCTGTCGGAGTTCCATCAGAATATGTAAACAGACCGCAAGCGGTCACGCAAGCGGTCACGCAAGCGGTCACGCAAGCGGTTTGAATTGGCCAAAAGGATGCTATCGTAAGGATGGCATCCTTTTGCATACGATCCCTTTCCTCTTGGAATCATAAATTATGTTTAAAAGTCATAAACGGCGTTTATCTGTCTTTGTACTCGACAGGCTGATATGATAAAATGACATAAAGGAATGGAGGAGAGGGTTATGATAAGCCGATTGAAAGAACTACGATTTTACAAAGAAAAGACCCAACTCCAGGTACAGATGGAAACGGGTATTGAACAGGCACTTCTGTCCAAGTACGAAAATGGATTGCGGATTCCTCCCACCGATACATTGATGATTCTGGCTGACTACTACGGCGTCAGCATGGACTATATTATGGGGCGGACCGATAACCCCAAAGTGAATCGATAAGGCGATACAGAACTCCTTTTGTGTCGCCTTTTCTCGTACAAAGCAGGAAAGGAACCGTCCTAACAATGAAAAATAGTCGAAGCCGCAACAATGCCGTGTCCGCGACGTTCAACGCCGCCCGCGACCTCCTCTTCCCGCCCCGTTGCGTGGGCTGCGGTGAGTTGATGGAGCCCTTCGTAAGGCGCGCCACGGTCTTCTGTCCCCTCTGCCGTGCTGCCTGGGAGAGCGCCGTCACCGAGGCTTCCGCTGATTCTGCCGACGCTGCCGCTCGCGGTTTGGTCTACCTCGTCCACTACCGCCCCGGGCACGCCGACGGCATCCCCGAAAAGCTCATCTACCATATCAAGCACGAGGGAGATCCCCGCGTCTTTGAATTCGTGGCCGAGCGGTTGGCACCCCGTCTGTCGGATGCCGCCGCCACCCTCCCCACCCGTACCCCCGTAGGTGAGGACAAGCCCCTCCTTTTCACCTACCCGCCTCGCCGCCGTGCCGCCATCCGCAAGGACGGCTTTGATCAAGCGCGGAGGCTGGCCAAGGCGTTGGCGGAGGCCTGTGACGGTGATTTCGCCGCGCTGATCCGTCGTACCCACCGTAGAGCCAAGGAGCAGAAGACCCTGAACACCGAGGAGCGGGCGATCAACGCTACCTCTGCCTATATCCTTCGGGACAAGGCTACCGAGACCGTCCGCGATCGCACCGTGGTGGTTTGTGACGATCTCTGCACCACGGGGGCGACATTGAACCGTTGCGCCGAGCTGTTAGTGGAGGCGGGAGCAAGGTCGGTGATTTTGTGTACGGTTGCCAGAACGGATTCCCACGGGGGAGGGAAAGGCTGAATCCCATACGTAAAGAAATCCCGCAGAGTGTTTGCCCTGCGGGATCTTGTTTTGTGTGTGCGTTCAGCTTACCCGTAATAATTGACTTCGGTAGCGGTGGATAGTGTCCATTCCTCGATCTCCACGCCGTCCAAGGATCGGGTAAGTCCCTCCATTTCTAAGGAATAATGACTCACCGAGACGGTATCACCCACGTAGATCACGAAATCATGCCACTCCCCGCCGTCGGTTTGGTTGTGAACCTTCGCGCTGTCAATGCGGAAGGCGTCTCCCGTGTCCAGATACAGGTAGATATCGTCCACAGCCACCACGGTACCCGTTGTCGTTTTCATTTTGTAGAATCCGCTGTCAGCCTTGCCCGAACCCAGCAAATCAATGCTCAGATCGTCGTCCATGAACGTCTCATCCAGATACCACTTGCCCTCATACTCGTAGATATAGAAGGCCTCGCTCAATATCTCCCTCACCCAATCAAAGGGATAAAAACCGTCGATGTCGAGACTACCCGACACTCGTACGCGGCGGACGGCGGTGATCAGCTCGGGATAGAAGCCGCGATCGGTCTGAAAGGCGGGCTTGGTGGTGCGAAAATCTTCCAGCTCATCCCCCGCAAGGAGGGTGTTTTCCTCCAGCTGCAGGATCAGGTTCACGTTCTCCACAGGGAACAGCCGATCTACGACGGAATCAATTTTCTGAATAGCATCTCGGTAGGTTCTGTCGTAGCGGACAGCCTCCTTGATGAATGCTTCATGTACGAAGGACTCATAGAACAGGGGGAAGTGGTCGCCATAGTCCAGCGCGTAGACCGACAAGAGCCATTGGGCTACCATTTGCAACGCCATTTCGTCCTCGGTGGGGACGGGAGCGCTCTCGGCACCGCTGAACGTGGCAATCAATTCCACGTTGGCACCGTTGTGGGCTTGGGCAGTGTAACCCGCCATACTGTCGTCGGCGGT
Source organism: Clostridia bacterium (assembly GCA_017420845.1). Lineage (GTDB taxonomy): Bacteria > Bacillota > Clostridia > Oscillospirales > CAG-272 > CAMEON01. The sequence goes on along the minus strand of JAFQOC010000432.1, from coordinate 1,270 downwards.
CAGATTCCAGACCATTTCGTGGGGCTCGAAATGCGTCCCCGCCTCGGTCACACTCTCGATCACATCCTCCGGGGGTTCTTCGGTCGATTCTTCCATAGGCTCCCCGGTCTCGACGGGGGTATTCCCCGGCTCCTCTATTTCGGGTTCTCCGGCGGTTTCCTCCGAGGGAATGCTGTCTATGGGGGCGTCCGTGGAAACCTCGGGTGCAATATCCTCCGTACCATCAAGAGGGGTGTCAACCTTTTCTCCAGCGGCTTCGTTCTTGGAAACGCTTCCCACCATCCACATGGACAGCGGGATCACACACATCAGCAGACAGGCCGCCGCCACCACCGAGATCATCCGCCAGAGGTTCTTTTTCGGGGGCTTTTGCGGCGGGGTCAGATCCAGTAGGTAGGGGTTCGCGGACACACCCTTGAGGGGGACTTTTTCGGACGGAGTCTCGGCCGCGGCGGGGGTCATGCCATCCCGCAGGGCCAGACTCTTTTCCAGAATATCCTCGTCGATGCAGGACAGGGCGTCCAACAGCAGGTCCTGCTTCTTTTCATTTGGCTGTTTCATAGCTTGATCCCCTCCTTTTCCAGCTTTTCCCGCAGCCCCTCGCGGAGCCGCGCAAGGGTCTTTTTGATCCCCGACTCACTCATGCCGCACTTCTCGGCAATCTCCGAAATAGGATCCGAACAGAAGTAGCGGCTGACGAACAGGCACATATCCCGCTCGCTGAGTGTCCGCAGGTAGTCGTTGATGATCTTGCCCACCAACGCCGACTCATACTCCACCTCGGGAGAGTCCCCGCACAACGTCTCGGCCAGCTCGGAGAGGGAGAGGGTGCATTCGGTGGGGACTCGCTTCTGCCGCCGCTCACGGCGGTAGCGGTCGATGGCGATGGAGCGAGTGATCTTGGTGAGGAAGGCTCTCAGGCAGTTGGGCCTCTGGGGCGGGATGGAGTTCCAGGTTTTGAGGTAGGTGTCGTTGAGACATTCCTCGCAGTCCTGCTCGTCCTTCACGATATTCCACGCCACGGTGTGGAGATACCCGCGGTATTTTCGGTCTGTTTCGGCGATGGCGGCCTCGTCCCGGTTCCAGTAGAGGTCGATGATGGCCTCGTCAGAGACGAGGCGCTCATCGGAGGGAAGGACGGCGGTGGTTGGTTGTTTCATGGTGGTTGCCTCCTTTTGGAGAGATGGGGGATGGCGATAGGTTAAATTTGGGTTTATCGGTGCGTTGGGTTGCAGTTAAGCGGGGTGCAGGGGCGGAGCCCCTGCACCTC